>NZ_LMDO01000008.1:0-139891 GCF_001425105.1 Pseudomonas sp. Root401
AAGGGCGGGACGAGAAGTCTCCCACGGTCCGTACTGGCTAGAGTCGGAATCGAGCTTTTAGTCCCGCCCACCCCTTCAAGTCTAAACATACAAGCGAGCTTGCTCGCGATGGCAGCGACTCGGTCGCGCTGATTGACCAAGAAAAAAGCCCGCGCCGCCTGATGAAGGCAGCGCGGGCTTTTTCGTTTCTGGTGTTTACGGTTTCGCCGGAATCACTTCCAACACCCGAATCAACCCCGCCTGCGGGTAATGCCAACGAACATCCAGGTCCCAGAACTGCGCGCCATATTCCCGTTCGGCGGTAGGAACCTGGTACGCCGGGCGCGGGTCTTGGGCCAGGCATTGTTCAATCAGCTCCACCAGGGGCTCTCCCAGGCGCGTGGCGTGCTCGCGCGCTTGAAGCAGGGCAGTGTCCGCCCATTGCACTGGAATCAGTTCAGGCGCTGCGCTGGCGATGCTGTTGGCAGCCGAGCCGATGATGTCGGCGTAGGGCACGTAGGGCTTGATGTCCAGCACCGGTGTGCCGTCCAGCAAGTCGATACCCGAGATCCACAGCCGCCCGGCTTCGACCCGCTCCAGCTTCACCACCGACTGGCCGATGCCGTTGGGGCGGTGGGTGGCGCGGGTGGCGAACACGCCCATGGACTTGTTGCCGCCCAGGCGCGGCGGGCGCACTTTCAACCGCGGCTTGTCTTCCAGCGCCTGGTGGAACAGGAACAGCAGCCAGACATGGCTGACCTGCTCCAACCCCTGCACTGCCTCGCCCTGATCAAACGGCGCCACCAGCTCCAGCACACCACGTGCGGCCGGCGCCAACTGCGGTTGGCGGGGGATGGCGAACTTCTCCTTGAAGCAGGAGCGGACGAAGCCGATGGGAGAGACGTTGTAAGTCATGGGCTGGGATCGAGGAGGGGTAGTCGGGATGATAGTAGATCGATCGTTCCCACGCTCTGCGTGGGAACGCCTCTAGTGACGCTCCGCGTTACGCTTTTGGGGACGCGGAGCGTCCCGGGCTGCATTCCCACGCAGAGCGTGGGAGCGATCAGGTTCAGCAGCCCTTCAAGGTCAGCCGCGAACGCGCAGCGTCAGGCCCTTGAGGAAATTGCGCAGCAACTGGTCGCCACACGGGCGGTAGTTGGTGTGGCCGAACTTGCGGAACAGCGCGCTCAGTTCCGGCTTGGACACCGGGAACTCGGCGGCCTTGAGGATGGCGTGCATGTCGTCTTCCTTCAGCTCGAAGGCCACTCGCAGTTTCTTGAGGATGATGTTGTTGGTCACCGGCACTTCGATCGGCTGCGGCGGGCGGCTTTCGTCCTTGCCACGCTTGAAGATCACCAGGCCATCGAGAAAGTGCGCCATGACCTCGTCAGGGCAGAACACGAAGCCTTCTTCCTCGTCTTTCTTGAGGTAGCCCGTCAGGTCCGTCAGGGAGACTTCCAGGCCGCCCAGCTTGATGATCTCGATGACTTTCTTGTCGCTGATGTCGAGCATGTAGCGCACGCTGCGCAGTACGTCGTTGTGAATCATGTGTGCAGTCCTGATCAATCGGCAGTGGGCGCCCCGGTTCGGTGCGGCGCCGGAAAATTAGAATTTCTCTTTGGCAGACAGGTAGCGCCACTGGCCCAGCGGCACCTTGCCGATGGACACGCCGCCGATGCGAATGCGGCGAATGGCGACGACCTTGAGCCCGACCGCCTGGCAAAACAGAGCGATCACGCCGGGCTGCGGGTTTTTCATGGCAAAGCGCAGGCGGTTCTCGTTCTGCCAACTGGCCTTGACTGCCGGCAGCTCCTTGCCCTTGTAGGTCAAGCCATGGTTCAGGCGATTGAGGCCATGGGCGACCATCTCGCCTTCGACTTCCACCACGTACTCCTGCTCGATCTTGGCGGCGTCGGCGGTGAGCTTGCGCAAGATCTTCCAGTCCTGGGTGAACACCAGCAGCCCGCTGGCGTTGGCCTGCAGGTCGGCGCTGGCGGTCAGGCGCAGGAAGTGGCCCTTGAGCGGGCGTTTGCCGAAGCGGTGTTCTTCGCTCAGGGTCTGCGGGCCAAGGGAGGCCATCGCGGTGTCTACATCCATGCCAGCAGGCGCATTCAGCAGGAGGGTCACCGGCTCCGGCGCGGTGGCCTTGGCCTCGGGGTCGAGTTCGACCTTCTGGGTGGTGACCTTGAACTGCGGCTCATCAATCACTTCGCCATCCACGGTGACCCAGCCGCCCTCGATGAACAGCTCAGCCTCCCGACGGGAACAGCCGACGAGTTCGATGAGGCGTTTGGAGAGACGAATCGGGTCAGTCATGACGGGGGCCGTAACAAAAAGAGGGTGGGCATTGTACCTGCCTGGCGCCGGTTAATCGCGGGTCCATTTGCCTCATGCCGTTTTTAGCCGCGCCCAGCCTTCAGGTCGGGCTGCTTGTAGCGCATGTGCAGCAGCGGGTAGGGTTGGTTCATGCCATCTTTTGCCGAACGCCCGACCACTTCGAAGCCTTGTTTGAGGTAAAAGCCCAGGGCTTGCGGGTTCTGCTCGTTGACGTCCAGTTGATCGGCGTTCAGGTGTTCCATGGCGTAGCGCAGCAGTTGCTTGCCCAGGCCTTGGCCACGGTGCTGTGGGTGGATGAAGAGCATCTCGACCTTGCCGGCCGCGACACCGGCGAAACCGGTGATCCGCTGGCGCGCATCCCGGGTACAAATGAGCATCACCGCATCCAGGTAGCGGGTGAGCACGAGGTTTTTCAGCAGTTCGATGTAGCTGTCCGGCAGGAAGTCATGGGTGGCACGCACCGAGGCCTCCCAAACCTGGGTCAGTTCCTGGTAGTCGCTCGGTTTCGGTGTGTGGATGACCGAATGCTGACGCATGCCCGCCTGTTCCTTGTGCTGGATGTCCTGGGTTTCTCCATACGATAGTCGTAAAAAAGCCCCGCATCTTGTAGCAAGAGCGGGGCTTTTCAATTTTTTACCGAGTTTCGCAAGAGCCTGTGGGAGCACAGCTTGCTCGCGATGGCAGCGCATCAGTCAACATTTGCAGTGGCTGACACTGCGCTATCGCGAGCAAGCTGTGCTCCCACAGGCCAACCGATCTGCTCAGCTCACAAATCAACCGATCTGCTCAGCCCACAAGTCGTACTCGTCGGCGTCGGTCACCTTGCACCAGACCTTGTCGCCCGGCTTGAGGTTGCTGCCATTGTCGATGAAGACATTGCCGTCGATTTCCGGGGCGTCGAAGAAGCAGCGGCCCACGGCACCTTGCTCGTCCACTTCATCCACCAGCACTTCGATTTCACGGCCGATGCGCATTTGCAGGCGCGCCGAGCTGATGGCCTGCTGGTGCGCCATGAAGCGCTCCCAACGGTCCTGCTTGACGTCGTCCGGCACCACGTCCAGGTCCAGGTCGTTGGCCGGTGCGCCTTCGACGGGGGAATACTGGAAGCAGCCGACGCGGTCGAGCTGGGCTTCGGTCAGCCAATCCAGCAGGTACTGGAAGTCTTCTTCGGTTTCACCGGGGAAGCCGACGATGAAGGTCGAGCGGATGATCAGGTCCGGGCAGATTTCGCGCCAGTTCTTGATGCGGGCCAGGGTCTTGTCTTCGAACGCCGGGCGCTTCATGGCCTTGAGGACTTTCGGGCTGGCGTGCTGGAACGGGATGTCCAGGTACGGCAGGATCTTGCCGGCGGCCATCAGCGGAATCAGTTCGTCGACGTGCGGGTACGGATAGACGTAATGCAGGCGAACCCAGACGCCGAGGGTGCTGAGGGCTTCGCACAGTTCGGTCATGCGGGTTTTCACCGGCGCGCCGTTCCAGAAGCCGGTGCGGTATTTCACGTCGACGCCGTAGGCGCTGGTGTCCTGGGAGATCACCAGCAGTTCCTTGACGCCGGCCTTGACCAGGCGCTGGGCCTCGTCGAGCACGTCGCCCACCGGGCGGCTCACCAGCTTGCCGCGCATCGACGGGATGATGCAGAAGCTGCAGCTGTGGTTGCAGCCTTCGGAAATCTTCAGGTAGGCGTAGTGGCGCGGGGTCAGCTTGATGCCTTGTGGCGGCACCAGGTCGATCAGCGGGTTATGGTCCTGGCGTGGCGGCACCACGTCATGCACGGCGTTGACCACCTGCTCGTACTGCTGCGGACCGGTCACGGACAACACGCTTGGGTGCACGTTGCGGATGTTGCCTTCTTCCACGCCCATGCAGCCGGTGACGATGACCTTGCCGTTTTCCTTGATGGCTTCGCCGATCACTTCCAGGGACTCGGCCTTGGCCGAATCGATGAAGCCGCAGGTGTTGACCACGACCACATCGGCGTCCTGATACGTGGACACGACGTCATAGCCTTCCATGCGCAACTGGGTCAGGATGCGCTCGGAGTCGACCAGAGCCTTCGGGCAACCCAGGGATACGAAGCCAACCTTTGGATTGGCTGGCGCGGTAGTGGTGGACATGTCTAACCTCGGTGTAGGGGGATCGTCTCTTGCCGAGACAGGGCGCCTGGCGCGCCTCTGATCAAAAAGTGCGCAATTCTATCTGTGGCCGGGCTGCTTGACCAGCTTTATACCGGGAAATGCGACGAGTGCTGCGCTATGCTTCGCGCCTTTGCGGCCAGCGGAATGTTCACAGTCAATCAATCATCTGTAACAGGAAGTAAGGCAGCACGAATATAAGGTCAAGCATAGTGCTTCTTTCCAGGAAGCCGGATCAGGTAACGGGAGTGTTGGATGGAGCAGGCAGAAAGTCGGGCGTCGGGTACCACGCACCGGGCAGCCAAGCCAATAAGCATGCTGGTGGCGGCGGCCGGAGTGGTTTATGGAGACATCGGTACCAGCCCGCTGTACACCATCAAGGAAGTGTTTTCCGGCCAATATGGTGTGCAGGTCAATCATGACGGCGTGTTCGGGATCCTGGCGCTGATCTTCTGGTCGCTGATCTGGGTGGTCTCGATCAAATACGTGCTGTTCATCCTGCGGGCCGACAACCAGGGCGAGGGTGGCATCATGTCGCTGACGGCGCTGGCCCGGCGGGCGTCTGCCTCCTATCCCAGGTTGCGCACTGTGCTGGTGATTCTCGGGCTGATCGGGGCCTCGCTGTTTTATGGTGACAGCATGATCACCCCGGCCATTTCCGTGTTGTCGGCTGTGGAGGGGCTGGAGGTGGCCTTCGATGGCCTGGAACGCTGGGTCGTACCCATGTCGCTGGTGATCCTGGTGGGGCTTTTTCTGATCCAGAAGCACGGTACCGACCGGATTGGCAAATTGTTCGGGCCGGTGATGGTGTTGTGGTTCGTGGTGCTTGGAGGCTTGGGCGTCCACGGCATCGTGCAACATCCCGAAGTGCTCAATGCCCTGAATCCTGCCTGGGGCGTGCGTTTTTTCATCGTTCATCCAGGCGTAGGCGTCGCCATTCTGGGCGCCGTGGTATTGGCCTTGACCGGCGCTGAAGCCTTGTATGCGGACATGGGCCACTTCGGCCGCAAACCCATTGCGCGGGCCTGGTTTGCCCTCGTGCTGCCAGGGTTGGTGCTCAATTACTTCGGCCAGGGCGCCTTGCTGTTGGAAAACCCGGAGGCCGCGCGCAATCCGTTCTACCTGTTGGCGCCGGACTGGGCCCTGGTGCCGCTGGTGGTGCTCTCGACCCTCGCCACTGTGATCGCCTCGCAAGCCGTGATTTCCGGTGCGTTCTCGCTGACGCGACAGGCCATCCAGCTCGGTTACATCCCGCGCATGCATATCCAGCACACCTCCAGCGCCGAGCAAGGGCAGATCTACATTGGCGCCGTGAACTGGGCGTTGATGGTCGGTGTGATCCTGTTGGTGCTCGGCTTCGAGTCGTCCGGTGCCTTGGCGTCGGCCTATGGCGTGGCGGTGACCGGGACTATGCTGATTACCAGCATTCTGGTATCGGCGGTGGCGTTGCTGCTGTGGAAATGGCCGCCCCTGTTGACGGTGCCACTGCTGGTAGGTTTCCTATTGGTGGATGGCCTGTTCTTCGCCGCCAACGTACCGAAAATCCTCCAGGGCGGTGCATTTCCGGTGCTGGCGGGCATTGTGCTGTTCGTTCTGATGACCACCTGGAAGCGTGGCAAGGAACTGCTGGTGGACCGATTGGACGAGGGTGCGCTGCCGCTGCCGATCTTCATCAGCAGTATTCGCGTGCAACCGCCCCATCGCGTACAGGGCACCGCCGTGTTCCTGACCGCGCGCTTGGACGCCGTGCCTCACGCGCTGTTGCACAACTTGCTGCACAACCAGGTGTTGCATGAGCAAGTGGTGCTGCTGACGGTGGTGTACGAAGACATTCCCCGGGTGCCGCCGCAGCGGCGCTTCGAGGTCGATGCCTATGGCGAAGGCTTCTTCCGGGTGATCCTGCATTTTGGCTTCACCGACGAGCCGGACGTCCCGCTCGCGCTCAAGCTCTGCCATCTCGATGACCTGGACTTCAGCCCGATGCGCACCACCTACTTCCTCAGCCGCGAAACGGTCATCGCTTCCAAGCTCGAGGGCATGGCCCGCTGGCGCGAGATACTGTTCGCCTTCATGCTGAAAAATGCCAACGGCAATCTGCGCTTCTTCAATCTGCCGTTGAACCGGGTGATTGAACTGGGGACGCAGGTGGAGATGTAGCAACCGGAAAACAAA
Organism: Pseudomonas sp. Root401; assembly: GCF_001425105.1. Taxonomy (NCBI): domain Bacteria; kingdom Pseudomonadati; phylum Pseudomonadota; class Gammaproteobacteria; order Pseudomonadales; family Pseudomonadaceae; genus Pseudomonas; species Pseudomonas sp. Root401. The sequence goes on from NZ_LMDO01000008.1 coordinate 6,621, forward strand.
AAGCCCTCGTTGCCTTGCGGCGGCGGGGGCTTTTTTGTCGGTCGCACAAATGCAAGATGACCAGTGAACCTTTGTGGGAGCGAGCCTGCTCGCGATGGTTGTGGGTCAGTTGGCAGTTATGTTGACTGTGCTGCCGTCATCGCGAGCAGGCTCGCTCCCACAAGGGGCCCTATGTGCAGTCGAGCTGGCACAAAAAAGCCCCGGCAACCAGAAGGCTGCCGGGGCTTTTTTCAGGCTTGCATCAACTCATTGTTCGGCCGTCTTGTTCTGCCGCTTGTTGATCTCATCGATCAGGCGCTTGGCCAGGGCCGGGTAATTTTCGTCGAAGTGGTGGCCGCCAGGCAGCTTGATGGCCTCGCCCACGGCTGTCTTGTCGGTGCAGCCGCTTTCGTCGGCTTCTTCAGCGCCGTAGATACACACCACTTTCTCGGCTGGTAGCTTGGCCATCTCCGGGCCGGTGGCGGCTTCGGTGCCGGCGTTGCCGAGCCAGCCTTCGACTTCGATCTCGAAGCTGCCGGTGCGGGCGAAGGCCAGCAGGATGATCGCATCGACCCGCTGTTGTTCGGTGGCCGGCAGGCGATTGTAAATGGCCGGCAACACGTCGGCGCCGAAGGAGTAGCCGGTCAGGATGAAGCGCTTGGTGCCCCAGATCTGACGGTAGTGCTGCATCAGTTCGGTCAGGTCCGCCGCGCTTTGCTCCGGGCTCTTGTGCTGCCAGTAATAGCGCAGGGTGTCGATGCCGACCACTGGGTAGCCGATCTTGGCCATTTCATCGGCCACGTCGCGGTCCAGGTCGCGCCAGCCGCCGTCGCCGGAGAGAAACAGGGTGACGGTGTCCCGCGCCTGGCTGGCTGGGACTTCCACCACCGGGATGCTCAGGCCGCCCTTGGCCTTGTCGGTGCCCACCAGGATTTTGCGCAGCTCGTTGTTCAGCACTTGCGGCAGGTTGATGTCGTAGTCGCTGATGCTGGTTTCGGCATTTTTCTGATCCCTTACGAAACCGGCGCTGGTGTCGTCAGGGTTATCGTTCCAGGCCACCAGCCAATGACCGTGGGCCGCGGTTTTTGGCAGCAAGTGCGTGCAGCCGGGTTTTTCCAGGGCCAGGTCCACTGAAACCGCCTTTGCCTTGTCATCCTTCTGCTCGGCCAGCCAGCGCCAGGCCAGCACGGCGCCCGGGCCGATGCCGCTGACCAGCGTGGCCGGGCCTTGCAGTTCTCTCAGGCCTGCTTGCAGGGCGCGACCTTGCAGCATGCAGTCCTTGGGCAGGATCACTTGGACGATCTGCGCCGAGCCACTGCGGCTGAGGGTCGTCAACTGCGTGTCGTTGAGCTTCTGGTCCTCATTGACTGCTACCAGCACCTGGGCGCGCGGTTTGGTGCCGGGGATGACCCGGGTCATCGCTGCGCCATCGGCGGGGGCCAGTTGTTCCAGGATTGGTTCCGGGGCCGGACGGTTCCAGTACCAGTAACCACCACCGAGAATTACCGCCAGCACCAGCAGGGCGGCCACTACGTATCGCCAGGAGCGTTGCATCATCAGCGTTTCACCAATCCAGTCAGGCCGCCTGCAATCAGGGCGGCGGTATCGGCCAGTGCCACCAGCGGATCGAGTCCGGCGGGCACGGCCATGTAGCGAGGTTCCCAGTCAGGCTGGAATTTGTCTTTGAAGCGGCGCAGCCCCTGGAAGTTATAGAGCTGTTCGCCGCGGCGGAACACCATCGAGCCCAGGCGTTGGGTCAACGGTGCGCCGCGACGCGGTTGCAGGCCCGACAGCGGGACCATGCCAAGGCTGAAGCGGGCGTAGTCATGATTTTTATAATGCTGGATGAGACCGACCATCATGAATTCCATGGTCAGTTTCGGGGCCTCGGGGTGGGCGCGCATCAGGTCGAGGCTGGCCAGTTCGTGACTGTGGGTTTCCAGCAGGTTGGCGAACGCCACTGGCCGGCCCTCGAAACGAATCACCGCGATGCGGAAATGCTTGAGGTAGTCATCGCTGAAACGGCCCAGGGAGAAACCTTTCTCACGCACGTTCTTGCCGGTCAGCCAGGCATCGGAAATGACCTTGAGCTCATACATCGGCGCCTGGCCCGGTTCATGGATCTCCAGCGACAGGCCGTCACGTGTGCCGCGGTTCCAGGTATAGCGCAGGTCCTTCATCTCTTTGCCCTTGGCTTCGAGATCGAAACGCTTGAGGTCGACCCGTGCTTCCTCGCCCAGCTTGATGGCTGTCAGGCCGATGTCCATGTAGTACGGCAGGTTCTCGGCGCGCACCTGGTAGAACACGGGGCGGGCATGGTGGATGTCACACAGGTCGCGGAACTGCCAGATCATCTCCGCCCGTTGCTGGGTGGGACCGATCGGGTCGTACAACGCCACCAGGCTGCGACCACGGCGGGCGTACATCAGGAACGCTTCGTCGTTGGGGTGAAACAGCAATGCCTTGTCGCCAGTCAGGGCCAGGCCACCGTCGGGTTGCGAAGACGTCATGAGAATCGTCTTGGCCCGCTCCAGCTCTTCTGCCGTCGGCAAATGGATCACCGGTCGCGCGGTGCGCAGCAACCAGGTCAGGGACACCACCACCAGCAGCACCGCGGCGCCCAGCAGGGAACGCAGACCGCGAGGGGCGTCGGCATCGAGAGTGAACTGCCACCAGAGTTGATGGCTGTAGGGAACATCCTGGTAAGCAAACAGCAGCAGCCAGATCGACGCGCCGAGCACGCAGATACTGGCGATCAGGAACAACGGGGAAAAGGGCAGTTCAGTCAGGCGGCTCGGGCGATAAAAGGAGCGCCGGAATATCGCCAGCAGGGTGGCCGTCAGCGTCAGCAGCGTGGCTTCTTCCCAGTCAAAACCCTTGAGCAGCGAGAGCAGGGCGCCGACCAGGAGCAAGACCGTGGTCAGCATCCAGGCGGCCGACAGGCGACGGCGCAGGCCTTGGGCGAGCAACAGGCACAACACGCCCACCAGGCTGGCACCGAAGTGCGAAGCGTCGACCAGCCGATGAGGGATCAGGAAGCCGATGTGCTCCAGGCGGGTGTCGATTTCCGGCGTTACCCCGGAAAACAACAGCACGACACCTGAGAGGAACACCAGCACCGCCAGGATCGGCGCCGCGAAACCCGATGCCGCCCGCAGGGTCTGGCGCGTCTGGAACAGCCGTTGTGCTTCATTGATCAGCAGCAGTATGCAGGCCACCAGCATCGGCAGCAGCACGTAGATCAAGCGATACAGCAACAGCGCGGCGGCCAGTGGCGCGGCCCCGAGTTTGTCGGCGAATGCGGCCAGCAGGATCGCTTCGAATACTCCGACACCGCCCGGTACGTGGCTGAGCACCCCGGCAGCCAGCGCCAGCAGGTACACCAGCAGGAAGGCGCCGAACGGCGGCGCTTCGGGCAGCAACAGATACAACACGGTGGCGGCGGCGGCGACATCCAGCGCGGTGATTACCAATTGCAGGAAGGTCAGGCGTCGGCCCGGCAGGCGCAGCGTGCGGCGCCCGGCCTTTACCAGCAGGCTGTCACGATGAGGCTGTTCCGGCAGGCGTCGGCGGTAAATACCGATGGCCAACACGCTGGTGAGCAGCAGCACCGCCACGGAAATCGCCCCCAGCAAAGTCGCAGGCAGGTGCAGCGCGGCGGACGCGGCGGGCAGGTTGCTGAGCGTCGCCAGGGCCGCCAGCGGCGGCAACGCGCAGCCCAGGGACAGGCTGGCGAACAGCGTCATGTGGGCGACATCCGAGGCCCCCAGGCCATGACGCGCATACAGACGGTAGCGAACCGAGCCACCCGACAGCAGTGACAGGCCAATGGCATTGCCGATGGCGAACGCGGTGAATCCACCCAGGACCATGGTTTGTGGCGGCAGTGTCACCCCGGCATAACGGCTGGCGGACCACTCGTAGCCCAAAAGAATGATGAAGCCGGCTACCGTGGCGGCGATCGCGCCCAACAGGGCCGGTCGTGGCACTTCCAGAATTGAATCATGCAGGGCGTAAAGATCGAGCTCGCTCAGCAAGTGGCGACAGGCAATCAAGGCAATCGCAAACAGCAGCAACGTTACCGCGAGACCAATAGGCTGGCGGTATTGACTGATCCGATCCAGCCAGCGCAATCGTTCGGCTTTGATCGGTTGTGTCGCAGTAACAGGGTCTTGCGGGTCAGACGAGTGGGCGCGCATCAATCACCTCTTGAGCTATGCGCGACAGGATGGGGGTATCCAGCCAAGTTACCAATCCCCGCGGAGGAAAATAATTACAAAATCTTTGTAATGTAGAGCTTTTTTCGCCAGGCACAAAAAAGGCCACTCTTTCGAGTAGCCTTTCTTGATATTTGGTTGCGGGAGCCGGATTTGAACCGACGACCTTCGGGTTATGAGCCCGACGAGCTACCAGACTGCTCCATCCCGCGTCTGTGTGGCGGCATTCTAGAACGCCCGCGTGTCAACCGTTAAAAGGTAATGAGCTCAAATAAACGTTCGATCCGCCCCTTGCCGTCCTAAACACTCGGAATTTAAAGAAAATTGTCCTACAACTGGTTGTGTGTAGGGGGGCGTGGGCGGTGACTCTCTGATCAGGCGGTCAAAAATGGACACGCACAAAAAAGGCCACTCTTTCGAGTAGCCTTTTTTGATGTTTGGTTGCGGGAGCCGGATTTGAACCGACGACCTTCGGGTTATGAGCCCGACGAGCTACCAGACTGCTCCATCCCGCGTCTGTGTGGCGGCATTCTAAGAATCGCGCGGCTGTCAACCCTGGCTTTATAAAAAACTGTTCCGCTTCAAGTGCTTAGCCTTGGAGAAAGGCATTGTGACAGCGCTGTGACGCAAGCCTGGCAAGGGCTGAAGCTCTATTGGAGGCTTCATTGCGATTGAAGAAGTAAATTTGTGTAGGCACTTTCGGCTCTCGACGAAGGATCTTTTAAACTACTGGTGCTATATACAGGTCCTGGTGCGATACTGGTGGCCCGATTCGTCGCACACTCTGCTGCTTTATTTATGACGCAACGTAAGATCATCCATGTCGACTGTGACTGTTTCTATGCCGCCATCGAGATGCGCGATGACCCGCGGCTGGCCGGCAAACCCTTGGCGGTGGGAGGCTCGGCGGATCGGCGGGGCGTGATTGCCACCTGTAACTACGAAGCGCGGGCCTACGGAGTGCGCTCGGCCATGTCTTCCGGCCACGCCTTGAAGCTTTGCCCGGACCTCACCATCGTCAAGCCACGAATGGATGCCTATCGGGAAGCGTCGAAGGAAATTCATACGATTTTCAGCGATTACACTGACCTGATCGAGCCGCTGTCGCTGGACGAGGCCTACCTGGACGTCTCCGCTAGCGCCCATTTCGGTGGCAGCGCCACCCGCATCGCCCAGGACATTCGCCGACGGGTTTCCAACCAGTTGCACATCACTGTGTCCGCAGGCGTCGCGCCGAACAAGTTCCTGGCCAAGATCGCCAGTGACTGGAAAAAGCCCAACGGGTTGTTCGTCATCACCCCCGACCAGGTCGATGACTTTGTTTCGGCCCTGCCGGTCAACAAGCTCCACGGTGTTGGAAAGGTCACCGCCGATAAGCTGAACCGGCTCGGCATCGTCGATTGCCTGCAACTGCGCCAATGGGACAAGTTGGCGCTGGTGCGCGAATTTGGCAGTTTCGGTGAGCGCCTCTGGAGCCTGGCCCGTGGGATCGATGAGCGGCTGGTGCACAACGACAGCCGACGGCAATCCATCAGTGTGGAAAACACCTACGACGTCGACCTGCCCGACCTGGTGAGCTGCCTCGACAAACTGCCGGAACTGATGGAAACCCTCAATGGGCGCATGGCGCGGATCGACAGCAGTTATCGACCGGGCAAGCCGTTCGTCAAAGTAAAATTCCACGACTTCACCCAAACCACACTGGAGCAGGCTGGGGCAGGGCGGGACCTGGGCAGTTACCAGCTGTTATTGACCCAGGCGTTCAACCGGGGCGGCAAGCCGGTGCGGTTATTGGGGATAGGGGTGCGGCTGGAGGACTTGCGCGGTGGGTTTGAGCAGTTGGAGTTGTTTGAGCGGTGAGGCTTACGATGAGTGCCCTGCTTGGCGCGGTCCTAGTGGCARGGGAATCCTGTGGGAGCAAAGCTTGCTCGCGATGGCATCCTTGAGGCCGTCATCGCGGGCAAGCCTTGCTCCCACAGGTCTTGCCCTCACACAATCCCCTTGTCACAGGAGGTATTTCAGTTAGCGCCAGGATCCGCCACCAACCGCCCGCCATCCTTGGTCAGTGCTTTCATGAATTCGGCCTGCAACTCCGGATCATTGCGCGTCAGTTCGATCAGGCTCTGTTCCAGTTCGCTGGCCTCTTCTTCAAGTCCCAGCTCCGACAGGCGCTTGACTCGATGCACCCATTGGCTCACCTCGTCATCTTCCAGGTCGTCGTAGATCAACGCGTGGGCTTCCAGCAGCTTGCTGCGCAAGGTGCTGCTGATGCTCAGGGATGAGTCGGTGTGCACTTCGTCCTGGGCATCGGTCACGCTGATCTGCAATTTGCCGAATTGGCTCAAGTCCTGCTCGGCGAACGGGCTTTCCAGCAGGTTCAAGCGCAGCACGCCGTTACGGTCGGTGCTCAGCTCGAAGGTCTGCCGGGCAGCCTTGACCTCCACCGGGCGTTCGCTCCAAGGCAGGCTCGAGTGTTCCGTGCGCTTGTCGCGCTGGATTTCGTCGATGCCCGCCAGGTTCTGCTGGGCGCGGCCATGGGAAGGGACGTTCATGAACGGGTTGAGCCCGGCGAAACCGTAGCTGATCCAGTCACGGGTCACGGAGTCCGGCAGGTTGCCGAGGGCGAACACGTTGACCACGTTTGCGCCGACACCCGCTACTACCGCCACCGCGCCCAAGGGGATCTCGTAAATTTCCCGCCAGGGCTGGTACGGCGTGTAGCGATCGTAATGACGAGTGACCTCGAACTCAGTGACTTCGAAGGTCTTCTGCTCATTGATTCGCACCCGACGCTGCGGCAGGTCGAGCACCTTGGGTTCGCCCACGTCGATCTGCAGGCTGTGGTCGAGCAATTTGCGCTCGACCCGCTCTTCGTGCTCGCTGCGTTGCGACATTTGGTTGGCACAGCCGCTGACCAGCAGGGCGCCGCACAGGGCGGCGCCACCGAGGCCTAAGGTGTTTCGCTTGAACATGACGTCTCTATCTGGTGTCAGCGGCGGATACGGGCCTGGAGGAACGACAGCACGTCGGCGACCGGCAGCGCTTGCGGCTCGGCCTCGGTGCGGCTCTTGTATTCCAGGTTGCCTTCGGCCAGGCCACGGTCACTGACGACGATCCGATGCGGGATGCCGATCAGTTCCATGTCCGCGAACTTGATGCCGGGGCTGGTTTTCTTGTCGCGGTCGTCCAGCAGCACTTCGAAGCCGGCGGCCGTCAGTTCGGCGTAGAGCTTGTCGGTGGCTTCACGCACCAGGTCGGTTTCATAGCGCAGCGGCACCAGGGCAATCTGGAAAGGCGCCAGCGTGTCGCTCCAGATGATGCCTTTCTCGTCGTTGTTCTGCTCGATGGCGGCAGCCACCACGCGGGAAACGCCAATGCCGTAGCAACCCATTTCCAGGGTGACCGGCTTGCCGTTTTCGCCCAGCACTTCGCACTTCATCGCCTTGCTGTATTTGTTGCCCAGCTGGAAGATGTGCCCGACTTCGATGCCCCGCTTGATTTCCAGGGTGCCCTTGCCGTCCGGGCTCGGGTCGCCGGCCACGACGTTACGCAGGTCCGCAACGGTTGGAACCGGCAGGTCGCGTTCCCAGTTCACGCCGAAATAGTGCTTGTCGTCGACGTTGGCGCCGATGGCGAAGTCGCTCATCAATTCAACCGAGCGGTCGATGATGATCGGCAGTGGCAGGTTCAATGGGCCGAGGGAGCCGGCACCGGCACCGATGGCGTCGCGCAGGTCGGCTTCGGTAGCCATGACCAGCGGGCTGGCGACGCCTGGCTGGTTGGCGGCCTTGATTTCATTGAGCTCGTGGTCGCCACGGACGATCAGGGCAATCAGCTTGCCTTCCTCTTCGGCCCGCACGATCAGGGTCTTGATGGTGCGTTCGATTGGCAGGTTGTAGCCTTCCACCAACTGGGCAATGGTCTTGGCGTTCGGCGTGTCCACCAGGCGCAACTCTTCGGTCGGCGCGGCGCGGGAGGTTTCCCGTGGTACGGCTTCGGCTTTCTCGATGTTGGCGGCGTAGTCGGAGCCATTGCTGAAGACGATGTCGTCTTCGCCGGACTCGGCCAGTACATGGAATTCGTGGGAGCCGGCGCCGCCGATGGAGCCGTTGTCGGCTTCAACCGGACGGAACTTCAGGCCCAGGCGGGTGAACACGTTGCAATACGCCTGGTGCATGCGGTCGTAGGTGACTTGCAGCGAGGCCAGGTCGGTGTGGAACGAGTAGGCGTCCTTCATGATGAATTCGCGACCACGCATCAGGCCGAAGCGTGGACGGATCTCGTCACGGAATTTGGTCTGGATCTGATACAGGTTGATCGGCAGCTGCTTGTAGCTGCTCAACTCGTTGCGCATCAGGTCGGTGATCACTTCTTCGTGAGTCGGGCCCGCGCAGAAGTCGCGACCGTGACGGTCTTTGATGCGCAGCAGCTCAGGGCCGTATTCTTCCCAGCGCCCCGATTCCTGCCACAGCTCGGCCGGTTGGGTGCTCGGCATCAACACTTCCAGAGAACCGGCAGCGTCCATCTCTTCGCGAACGATGGCTTCCACCTTGCGCATGACCCGCAGGCCCATCGGCAGCCAGGTGTACAGACCCGAAGCGAGTTTGCGGATCATGCCGGCACGCAGCATCAACTGATGGCTGATCACGACGGCGTCGGAAGGCGTTTCTTTCTGTGTGGCGAGCAAATATTGACTGGTGCGCATGGTTGGCCGTTGTCGGTTGCTGATGACGAGAAGTGACGGAGCATTGTACGGGCGAGATGCCCTGGCGTACAGGCGCGTGGCCGGTCGCCCGATGCGAACGCCGGTTTCCCCGGCGTTTTCTGAAGTTTCCTACGACTCTTCCGCAGGCCGGGTGGGCGCCGGTTCCGCAGTGGGCGTCGAGCCCTGGCGACGGTTCTCCTGGAACCAGTGCAAGGCGATCAGCAGCAGGGTCGGAACGCCCAGCAACGCGGTGATCAGGAAAAAGTTGTGATAGCCGAACTTCTCCACCATCACCCCTGAATAACCACCGATCAGGCGCGGCAGCAACAGCATGATCGAACTGAGCAGGGCGTATTGGGTGGCGGAGAATTTCAGGTTGGTCAGGCTCGACAGGTAGGCGACGAACGCCGAAGTGGCCAGGCCGGAGCTGAAGTTGTCCAGGGAGATGGTGACAATCAACATCTTCAGGTTGGCGCCCATGTCCGTGAGCATCAGGAAGAGGATGTTGGTGCCGGCCGAGGCGACGCCGCCGATGAACAGGATGGGCAGGATGCCGAAACGTACGATCAGCAGGCCGCCCATGCCGGCACCGACGAGGGTCATGATCAACCCGAAAATCTTGCTGACGCTGGCAATCTGGTCCTTGGTGAACCCTTGGTCGATGTAGAACACGTTGGCCATGACGCCCATGACCGTGTCGGACATCCGATAGGTCGCGATCAGCCCGAGCAACAGCAGGGCCTGCCAGCGGTAACGCAGGATGAAATCGTTGACCGGGGTCAGCACCGGCGCCAGCCCCCGGCGACCCATGGCCGACAGGCACAGGGCCGTCAGGATGATATAGAGGATGGCCCGCAGGAACGCGCGGTCTTCGAGCAACAGGTCAAGCAGGCTGACGCCCTCGAACAGCACGCTGGCGAAGTCGGTGTTGTAGAGCTGGGTGAACATCGCCGGGACAGACACCAGCAGCACGATCAGCACGAACACCGACGCCAGTTGATGGGCGAACGAGTAGCGTCCGGCCTGCAGTTGAGTGCGCAGCGGCACCGGCGGTTCGCGCATGAACAGTGAGGTGAGCAGCGCCGGGACCATCAATACGCCGAACAGCAGGTAGGTGCCGGCCCAGGCCGAGTGTTTGTAGCTGAAGCCGGTGGAGCCAAACCCTTCGGCGAAGAACAGGGCGCCGGCGGTGGCCAGCAGTGCCGCGATGCGGTAGCCGGACATGTAGCTGGCGGCGAGGGCGGCCTGGCGGGTGTCGTCGGCGATCTCCAGGCGATAGGCGTCGACGGCGATGTCCTGCGTCGCCGAGGCGAAGGCCACGATGACGGCGATGGCAATCAACCATGACAGGTGTTTCTGTGGGTCGCAGAAACCCATGCCGATCAGGCCGAGGATTACCAGGCCTTGGGAGAGCACCAGCCATGAACGCCGACGCCCGAGTTTACCCAGCAGCGGCAGGCGCCATTGGTCGAGCAGCGGCGACCAGACCCACTTAAAGGCGTATGCCAGGCCGATCAGGCTCGCGTAGCCGATGGTTTCGCGGGCCACACCGGCTTCGCGCAACCAGACCGAAAGCGTGGAAAACACCAGCATGTACGGCAAGCCGGCGGCGAAGCCAAGCAGCAACAGCACGAGCGTCGAGGGACTGGCATAGGCGGCGAGGGCGGCGCGCCAGGTTTTACGGGGCATGGGCTGGAGTCTGCCTCAAAAATTGCGAAAACAAAGCGCGCACTCTAACCGCTGTGCTCTACCGGGCGCCAGCCATGGCGCTGAATATCAACACGATTGTTCAGGACGCTGATCCCTTCCATGCGCAGGCGTGCGCGCTGTTCATCCCCTGAGGCGCTGCCCACCGGCAGGCTGATCCGACCGCCGGCACCCAATACCCGATGCCAGGGCAGTTTCGTGTCGTTCGGCAACTGGCTGAGGGTCCGCCCGACCCAGCGCGCCGCGCGGCCCAGGCCGGCCATTTCAGCCAGTTGGCCATAGGTGACCACCTTGCCCGCTGGCACTTGTGCCAGGGTCAGGTAAAGGGTGGTGCGGCGGATTTGGGCGCCGTTCTCGGTGTCCGCTGGGGTATCGGTCACGTAAAGGGTTCCTGAAATGGGGATGTCCGTCTGTAGATTAATTCCTACAAGGCGGATTGAGAAATGAACTCATCACCCTTGCGTAGGTCAGTCCTTGCTGAGGTGTCATCCTGGGGGATAATGCCGCCTTTTCACCGCAAACTTGAGCCCTTTATCGCTTATGTTGTCTAGAACCCTGCTATGCCTGGCTGTTACCAGCGCCTCCATGCCCTTGCTTGCCGACACTGTCTGGTTGAAGAATGGGGACAAACTCAGTGGCAAGATTACCGTTTTTGATGGCGGCAAGTTGCTGATCCAGACCGATTACGCCGGTGCGATTCCCATCGACTGGAAACAGGTCAAGACCCTGGAGAGTGACCAGCAACTCTTGGTCAAGCAGGATGCTTATACCGGCGAGAAGGCCAAGGCGCTGCATGCGGCCGAGGATGGCAAGGTCACCTTGGCCAACGGTGATGCGCCCAAGACCGTGGAGCTGGCCAGTATCCAGCAGATCCTCAAGCCCAAGCCGGTGGTCGAGGACCTGGTGTGGAAGGGCAACATCGATGCCGCGCTGGATTACCAGCGTGCGGAAAAAGATACCGACGATTACGACATCGACTTCAAGACTTCGGCGCGCCACGGCAGATGGCGGCACACCGCCGAGGGTGAATACAACCGTGAGTTCCAGGACGATGTGGTTTCCGCCGATAACTGGCGCCTGGAATACTCCCTCGACCGGTTCCTGACGGACAAATGGTTCTGGCAAGGCCGCCTGAACTACAAGCGCGACAAAGTCGAAGACCTGGCGCGCCAGCGCGTGGTGGGTACCGGTCCGGGCTATCAGTTCTGGGATGACGAGCTGGGCGCGTTCTCGCTGGGCTCGCTGTTGAACCGCACCGACTATGAGTACCGCGACGGCGGCAAGGACAACTTCTATTCCGTCGCCATGAAGTGGGACTACAACCGCTACCTGATTGGCAAGCGCGTCGAGTTCTTCACCAACGGCGAAGTGGGCAAGCCGCTGTCCGGCGTGGCGGAGTACGCCTATGACGCCGAGATGGGGCTGCGCTACAAGGTCACCGACTGGGCTTCGCTCAATCTCAAGGCCGAGAAAGATGTCATTGAAGGCACCGAAGACAGCGACTTGAGCAAGACGCGCTACACGGCTGGATTTGGCGTGACCTGGTAACTTCCGGCAAACAACGAACCCTCCTGTGGGAGCGAGCTTGCTCGCGATAGCGGTTTATCAGTCAGCGTTGATGTTGCTGGTCCACCGCTATCGCGAGCAAGCTCCCACAGTTTTTTGTGCGCCGGCAAAAACAGACAGGCACAAAAAAGCCCCGCTTTTGAGGGCGGGGCCTTTTACTAAAGCAAGGACAAGTTAGATAACTTGAACTTCTTCAGCTTGCATGCCTTTCTGACCGCGGGTAGCGATGAAAGAAACCTGTTGGCCTTCTTTCAGGCTTTTGAAGCCGTCGGATTGGATAGCTTTGAAGTGAACGAACAGGTCGTCACCGGATTGTGGGGTGATGAAGCCGAAGCCTTTTTCATCGTTGAACCACTTAACGGTACCGGTTTGGCGATTAGACATGGTGTAACTCCTTGAACAAAGATAACTGCGACTCAGGAAGAACCCTGGCCGAGACTGAGTGCAAAGAGCAGGAAAAATTCTTGTAGATGGTTGGATCGAAATTCAACATATCGTGTAGAGATTCTCAGTGACACAAGCAGCACAGTGGCGCCACCTTAACCCTTTTTCCAGAATGTGCCAATGGTCTTTGCGAAGGTTTCTCTTATTTGGTGACTGACGGCGCGGGCGATGGCCGGCAGGACCCGGAAATCAAGGCGGATCGGCGAGATTTGTGTGCCGCGCTTTGAACTCGGACCCGTGCCCCAGTAAGATGCCGGACGTATTTTTTCCACCTCGCTATTTCAGGAAACCGCCATGAGCATCAAATCGGACAAGTGGATTCGCCGCATGGCGCAAGAGCACGGCATGATCGAGCCCTTCGTCGAACGCCAGATGCGTGGCGAAGGCGCCGACCGGCTGATCTCCTTTGGTGTCTCCAGCTACGGCTACGACGTGCGCTGCGCCGACGAATTCAAGGTGTTCACCAATATCAATTCGGCCACCGTCGACCCGAAGAACTTCGACGAGAAGAGCTTCGTCGACGTCAAGAGCGACGTTTGCATCATCCCGCCGAACTCCTTCGCCCTGGCGCGCACCGTCGAGTACTTCCGCATTCCGCGCAACGTACTGACCATTTGCCTGGGCAAGAGCACCTACGCCCGTTGCGGAATCATCGTCAACGTCACGCCGCTGGAACCCGAGTGGGAAGGCCACGTGACCCTGGAATTCTCCAACACCACGACCCTGCCGGCGAAAATCTACGCCAACGAGGGTGTGGCGCAGATGCTGTTCCTGGAATCCGATGAAGAATGTGAAGTTTCCTACAAGGATCGTGGCGGCAAGTACCAGGGCCAGCGCGGCGTGACGCTGCCGCGTACCTGAATCTGACGAGCTGTTGGAATTCCTGGGCGGGCAGACACTCTATTGAGTGTACTGCCCGTTTTTGTGCGTCAGCGCAGCGGGCCTTCGCTCAGGAGTTGCTCTATGAAGATCGATCCGCGAATCAGTGCCGAACTGGCAAGGCTTGAGCCCAATCAGATCGGCGTCATGGCCTGGTCATTGCTGGCCCATCCTGTCGAAGCGGCGGGCGGCATCCCTGGTCAGCCCGATCCCGATACCCCCAACGAACAACCTACCGAACCCGGCGAGCCTACCCTGCCGGACGAGCCGCCTCCTGCGCCTGTTGCCTGATGAGACGATGGCCCGCCAGCGATAGCACAGAGTGCTTCAGTTGACGGGCCATATTTCGTTATCGCCGATGACAAAAATCCTGCAATTGCTGCCTTGCTCGACTCGATAACCGCCCGTGAACGCACCGAAGGCCGGCAGCAGGCTGATTTCGCTGCCCAGCCGAAAGCAGGCCAGGCGCAGGCGTTGCCGGCCCTTGCCGCTCAGGTGATAGACCGGGTGCACGTGACCGGCCAGCACATGGCGGCTGGGATGCGGGGCAGGCTCGTGTTGCACGGCGAAAGGACCGAGAAGCAATGGCTCCGGTACGACGCGAATGTTCAGCGCTGGCGGTGGGTTACCGGCGCGTTTGTCGTGGTTGCCACGAATCAGCGTCATGGCCAGGTGCGGATGTCGCTCACGCCAATCGGAAAGTGCCTTCAAGGTGCCGGGCGCATGAGAGCCGGGGCCGTGGAGAAAATCCCCGAGAAAGATCAACTGTCGGCACTGCAGGCTGGCCAGCAATGCATCCAGTACGGCGATGTTGCTGGCGGTGGTGCCGTGGGGCACTGGTTGCCCGAGGCTGCGATAGGCGGCGGCCTTGCCGAAATGAACATCGGCCACCATCAGGGTTTCCTGGGCGGGCCAGTACACGGCTTTTTCCGGGAGCAACCAGAGTTCTTCGCCGGCCAGGCTTACGGGATAAGGCGCTGGCATCAGGCGTCACCTCGATCGGCAGTCTTTTCCAGCTCGCCGACCATCCGCCGGATGCGGTCGGCGAGCTTTTCCGAGCTCATGCTTTCCCGGAATCGCTCCACCAACAGCGCAAACCCGAGCGGGGTGGGGCGCTTGATCACGTGCAGGTCCAGCTTCAAGGTATTGAGGCGTTGCAAGGTCTGCTCCAGTCGATGGATATCCAATTCTTCGCGCAAGACTTCCTCCCCGGCCTGGGCCAGCAAGAGATTGTCGGCGTCGTATTGCTTGAACACCTGGAAGAACAACCCGCTGGACGCCTGGACTTGCCGGGTGCTTTTTGGTGCACCGGGATAACCGGCGAAGACCAGCCCGGCGATCCGGGCGATTTCGCGAAAGCGCCTGAGGGCCAATTCCCCGGCATTCAGGCTCGCAAGTACGTCGGTCAGCAGATGATCGACGCTCAGCAGGCCCGGGGTCAGGTATTGCGACCAGTCCACAGCCGTGGCACTGAGCAGTTCCAGGCCGTAGTCGTTGACCGCAATGGAAAACGTCAGCGGTTGTTGCCGGCTGACACGCCAGGCCAGGAGGCTGGCCAGGCCCAGATGCACCTGGCGCCCGGCAAACGGATACAGGAACAGGTGCCAGCCTTCCCGGGACTTGAGGGCTTCGGCCAGCAATGTGCTTTGTGTGGGCAAACCGGACCAGCGTTGCTGGGTCAAGAGCAGGGGCTGCACGGCGTGCATCTCCGGGCCCTTGAAGCGGCCCGCGGCGGCTTCGCTCAAACGGGCCACGACGGCGGCGGCCAACTCGCTGGAGAGCGGCATGCGCCCGCCGTTCCAGCGCGGCACAGCGGCCTTCTTGGCCTGGCTGCGTCGCACGTAGGCGGTCATGTCCTCGACCCGGACCAACTCCAACAAGCGCCCGGCGAACAGGAAACCGTCACCGGGGCGCAGGCGGGCGATGAAGCCTTCCTCTACGCTGCCCAGGGTCTTGCCGCCTCCGCCCTTGCTCCAGAACTTCAATTGCAGGCTGGCATCGCTGACGATGGTACCGATGCTCATGCGGTGACGCCGGGCCAGGCGTGCGTCAGGCACTCGCCAGACTCCGTGTTCGTCCGGTTCGACACGTCGGTAATCGGGGTAGGCGGTCAGTGACAGGCCGCCATGGCGTACAAAAGCCAGGGCCCAGGCCCATTCGACCGGGTTGAGGTCGCGGTAGGCCCAGGCACCTCGTACTTCGTCGAACAATTCGTCGGGAACGAAGCCGCCACCCAGGGCCATGCTCACCAAGTGTTGCACCAGGACATCCAGCGGCTTGTGGGGCGATTCGCGCGGTTCGATGCGCCGTTGGGCCACGGCGTCCTGCGCGGCGGCGGCCTCGATCAATTCCAGGCTGTGGGTCGGCACCAGCGTCACCCGCGAGGTCCGGCCCGGTGCGTGGCCGGAGCGCCCGGCCCGTTGCATCAATCGTGCTAGGCCCTTGGCCGAGCCGATCTGCAGCACTCGTTCCACCAGCAGGAAATCCACCCCCAGGTCCAGGCTGGACGTGCAGACCACCGCTTTGAGCTGGCCGTCCTTCAATGCCTGTTCCACCCAATCCCGGGTCTCACGCGACAGTGAACTATGGTGCAGGGCGATCAACCCGGCCCAATCGGACCGCGCCTCAAGAAGCGCCTGATACCAGATTTCCGACTGTGCCCGGGTGTTGGTGAAGACCAGGCAACTGTTGCTGGCGTCGATTTCGGCCACAACCTGAGGCAGCATCTTCAGGCCGATGTGCCCGGCCCACGGGAAACGTTCGAGGGTCGGGGGTAGCAGCGTGTCGACCCGCAGCGCCTTGCCATCGGCCCCCTGCACGCTGATCCCGTTGCCTTGCGGGATCAATACCTGTTCGGCGTGGGCCTGGTTGCCCAGGGTCGCGGACACGCCCCAGACGATGAGTTCGGGATGCCAGCGCCGCAAGCGCGCCAGGGCCAGTTGCAATTGCACGCCACGTTTGTTGCCGAGCAACTCGTGCCATTCATCCACCACGACCATGCGCAGGGTCGAGACGGCGGCGTGCGCATCGCCCCGGGCGAGGATCAGGGTCAGGCTTTCGGGGGTGGTGATCAGCGCGGTGGGCAGGCGCCGGCCCTGGCGGGCGCGTTCGCTGGCGCTGGTATCGCCGGTGCGCAGGCCGACGTTCCATGGCAGGCGCAGGTCTGCCAGGGGCGCTTCGAGGGCTTTGCCGGTGTCGGCCGCCAATGCGCGCATCGGCGTGATCCACAGGACCGTCAGTGGTTCGGCCGGCGGTTTGCGTTTGCGCGGTTTATCCAGCGGCGGTGCTGGTCGGGCGAAACGGTTGAGGGCGGCAAACCAGACTGCGTAGGTCTTGCCGGCACCGGTATTGGCATGCAGCAGCCCGGACTCCCCCCGCTTGACCGCGGCCCATACCTGCTTTTGAAAGGCGAACGGCTTCCAGCCGCGGGCGCTGAACCACTGTTTCGCGAAATTGTTGGATGTCGCCATGCTTGCCGTGTGCGCCCTTGAAGTCCTTATCCAGTGACCACGGCGGGATGCGAAAGGTTTTATGGCATACCGCGACGCAGCAAGCCGGGGTGAAGGAATTCTTCTGGTCAGGAGGCTCTTGTGGCGAGGGAGCTTGCTCCCGCTGGTCGTAGGAGCTGCCGAAGGCTGCGATCTTTTGATCTTGATCTTTCGCTCACGATTCAAGTGGCTGTGGAAAGATCGCAGCCTCGTTGCACTCGACAGCTCCTACGGGTTTACCCCTGCGCCACAGGAACTGATGCGAGCTTATTTCAGGTTGCCACTGAGAAACTGCTTGAGCCGTTCGCTGGTGGGATTGCCCAGCACGTCTTCCGGCCTGCCTTCTTCTTCCACCAGGCCCTGGTGCAGGAACAGCACCTGGTTCGAGACTTTGCGGGCGAAGCTCATTTCGTGGGTCACCATGATCATGGTCCGGCCTTCCTCAGCCAGGCCCTGGATCACCTTCAGCACTTCACCCACCAGCTCGGGGTCCAGGGCCGAGGTGGGTTCGTCGAACAGCATCACCTCCGGCTCCATCGCCAGGGCACGGGCAATGGCCACGCGCTGTTGCTGGCCGCCGGAGAGGAACGCCGGGTATTGCTCGGCGACCCGTGCCGGCAGGCCGACCTTGTCGAGATAACGACGGGCGCGATCATCCGCTTCCTGCTTGCTGACCCCCAGCACCCGGCGCGGCGCCATGGTGATGTTTTCCAGCACGGTCATGTGGCTCCACAGGTTGAAGTGCTGGAACACCATGGCCAGGCGCGTGCGGATGCGTTGCAGTTCGTCGGCGTCGGCCACGTGCATGCCGTGGCGGTCCTTGATCATCCGGATCGGCTGGCCGTCCAGGCTCATGGCGCCGTCGTTGGGTTGCTCCAGGAAGTTGATGCAGCGCAAAAAGGTACTTTTGCCTGAGCCGCTGGCGCCAATGAGGCTGATGACGTCGCCGGTCTTGGCCTTGAGCGAAACGCCCTTGAGCACTTTATGTTCGCCATAGCTTTTGTGCAGGCCTTCGATGGTCAGTTTGTACATGGAGCATGCATCCTCAAGGCGAAAGTAGGTAGCCGCTGCGGTAGGCTTCGGTGCCGGCGACATGGGCGATCACCATGCCGGCCGTGGCCATGCGGCGCAGCGAACGGGCGTACAGCAGCCCGGCGTTACGGCAATGAACGGGGGTGACGGTGTCGTTGACCGGGTCGATGACTTCCGCGATCAGTTGCCCCGCCTCCAGGTATTCGCCGGGCAGGGCGCTGTAGACCAGCAAGCCCCCCACGGGCGTCGCCACCGGCTCGACCGCGGCCAGCGGCGTGGCCGGGTAGGGCAGATCGGGCATGGGCATCGGTTCGCCGTCGATGGCGCCGAAGCGGATCAGGTACTCGATCAAAGCCTGGCAGTCCAGGCTCGCCAGCCCGTGGTTGACGTCACCCTGGCCACGCAATTCCACGGTGACCGAAAAACTGCCCAGGGGAATCTCGAAGCGGTCGCCGAAGCGTTCCTTGAGTTGCCACCAGAGCAGGGTGAAGCATTCGTCGAACGACTGGCCGCCCGAATCGGTTGCCAGCAGGCAGGCTTCGGCGCCGATGTAGCGGGCCAGCGGCTCGACCTGTGGCCAGGCTTCGGGTGTGGTGTAGAGGTGGGCCACGGCCTCGAAGTCGCAATGCAGGTCCAGCACCATGTCGGCGTCGCAGGCCAGCCGTTGCAGGGCCAGGCGCAGGGATTGCAATTGCGTGCCTGGGGTTTGCCGGGCGAGGGCGTCGCGCAGGCTGGTGCGGATCAGCATCAGGTTGTGCTGGGGATCGTCGGTGAGCAGGTCCTGGATTTCGTTGCCGATCTCTTCGCTCAGGTCGACGAAGCGGCGGTTGAAGTTCTGCCCGCTCTCGGTTTCGTAGCGGCCCAGGGGCACGTCCATCAGCACTTGTTCGAGGCCGATAGGGTTGGCGACGGGTACCAGCACGATCTCGTGCCGCAGGTGGCCCGACGCTTCGAGTTCGGCCAGGCGCTGCTTGAGGTGCCAGGCAACCAGCATGCCCGGCAGTTCATCGGCGTGCAGGGACGCCTGGATATAGATTTTGCCGACGGCTTTTTCCGGGCCGAAGTGAAAGCTGTGGATCTTGCGTGCAGTCCCCGGTACGGGGGCCAGCAGGTCATGGATCTGGTGGCGCATGTGCGTGTGTGTCCTGGAACAAAAGCCCTAGTGAGTCGGCCCGAGAAAGGCCAGCCAGCGGCGTTCGGCGAGGCGGAAGAGGCCCACCAGTGCAAAGGTGACGGTCAGGTAGATCAACGCGGCGATCCCGAACGACTGGAACGTCAGGAACGTCGCCGAGTTGGCGTCCCGGGCCACTTTCAGCACGTCTGGAACGGTAGCGGTGAACGCCACGGTCGTCGAGTGCAGCATCAAGATGACTTCGTTGCTGTAGTACGGCAGCGAGCGGCGCAGCGCCGACGGCATGATCACGTAGGTGTACAGCTTCCAACCGGTCAGGCCGTAGGCCTTGGCCGCTTCGACTTCGTCATGGTTCATGCTGCGAATCGCCCCGGCAAAAATTTCCGTGGTGTAGGCGCAGGTGTTCAAGGCGAAGGCCAGGATCGTGCAGTTCATCGCATCGCGAAAGAAGCTGTCGAGCAGGGGCTGGGCGCGCACCGCCGCGATGCTGTAGATGCCGGTGTAGCAGATCAGCAACTGGATATAGAGCGGTGTGCCCCGGAACAGGTAGGTGTAGAACTGTACCGGCCAGCGGACGTAGAACTTGGGTGAAACCCGGGCGATGGACAGCGGGATCGATACCACGAAACCGATCAGCAGCGAGGCGCTGAGCAGCCACAGGGTCATGGCCAGGCCCGTGACGTTGACGCCATCGCTGTAAAGGAATGGCCGCCAGTATTCTTGCAGAAGTTCGATCATCGCACCGCCTCCCGGGCTCCGGCGGCGTAGCGGCGTTCAAGCCAGCGCAGGATGAAGTTGGACGCGCTGGTGATCAGCAGATAGATCAGTGCCGCCAGTACCAGGAAGTAAAACAGCTGGTAGGTGCTCTTGCCCGCATCCTGGGCCGCCTTGACCAGGTCGGCCAGGCCGATGATCGATACCAGCGCGGTGGCCTTGAGCATCACCATCCAGTTGTTGCCGATACCCGGCAGGGCAAAGCGCATCATTTGTGGAAACACCACGAAGCGAAAGCGCTGGCCACGCTTGAGGCCATAGGCCGTGGCGGCTTCGACCTGGCCCCGGGGGACCGCGAGGATCGCGCCGCGAAAGGTTTCGGTGAAGTACGCGCCATAGATGAAGCCCAGGGTGATCACCCCGGCGCCGAATGGGTTGATCTCGATGTATTCCCATTCCATGAAATCGGTAAGCGAGGTCAGCCAGGTTTGCAGGCTGTAGAAAATCAGCAGCATCAGCACCAGGTCCGGCACGCCACGGATCAGCGTGGTGTAGAGCTGGGCAGGGATTCGCAGCAGTTTGACGCTGGACAGCTTGGCACTGGCGCCCAGCAGGCCGAGCAAGACGCTCAACAACAGGGACAGGGCCGACAGCTTGATGGTCATCCAGGTGCCTTGCATCAGCAGCGGGCCAAAGCCCTGCAGGCTGAAGGCGGAGAGCCCCAGATTTTGTAGGAGTTGTTCGAACATGGAAGAAAGCCTTTGGCAGGAGAAAAGCGCCCATCCGAGACCGGATGGGCGCAGCGCATTATTTGCCGCTATACAGATTCAGATCGCCAAAGTGTTTTTTCTGGATCTCGGCGTACTTGCCGTCGTCGTGTAACGCTTTGATACCTTTATCCAAAAGCGCCTTCAGCTCACTGTTACCTTTCTTGATACCGATCGCGGTCTTGGATGGCAGCAGTTCGCTGTCCACCGGCTTGCTGACTTCATAGCCTTCGCCTTTTGGCGATTTCAGGAAGCCCAGCTCAGCCTGGAGCATGTCCTGAATCGCGGCATCGAGGCGACCCGAGGTCAGGTCGGAATAAACCTGGTCCTGGTTCTGGTAGGCCTGGGTCTTGACGCCGGCCTTGTCCAGCACGGCCTTGGCGTAGGCTTCCTGGATGGTGCCTTGCTCGTAGCCGACGGTCTTGCCTTTGAGCGAGGCAACGTCTTCGCTCAGGCCCGAGCCCTTCTTGAATACATAGGCGGTTGGGCCGGAGAACAATTCGCTGGAGAAGTCGATGGCTTTTTCGCGGGCCGGGGTAACGGTCATGGAGGAGATCACGCCGTCGAACTTATTGGCCTTGAGGCCCGGGATCATGCCGTCGAAATCGCTTTCGACCCATTTGCATTTGACCTTCAGCTCTGCGCAGATCGCATTGCCCAAGTCGATGTCGAAACCGACCAGGCTGCCGTCGGCGGCCTTGGACTCAAACGGGGCGTAGGAAGGGTCGACACCAAAACGCAGTTCCTTGTATTCCTTGGCCGTGGCGACGCCAGCAGCCATGCACAACGCCAGTGCAGAAAGGGTCAGCAGTGCTTTTTTCATTATTCAATCCCTAAAACCAATATGAGCGCTTGTGGCGCGTAAGTATTGTTACCGGTGAAGGCGAGAACGGTATGACGGCATAAAGGTAGCAATTTCCGAACCAGAGTGCCGAACAAGTGTTTTAAAAGCTTCGGCGGCAGGCAACGGAATGCGATGGTGCGCGGGGATGAGCGTACATCAAAAGATGCACCAGGATAGAGCGGACTCCTGTTGGGCTCTGTAGGAGCTGCCGAAGGCTGCGATCTTTTGATCTTTTGCTCTCGATTTAATTGCCTGGGGAAAGATCGCAGCCTCGCTTCGCTCGACAGCTCCTACAACGGGCCCAGCGGGAGCAAGTTATTTCAGCAGGTCCTGAAGCGTTGCCAAGGTATCTGCCTCGTCGACGTGCTTGTCCTGGCGCCAGCGCAACATCCGTGGAAAGCGCACCGCGATCCCGCTCTTGTGGCGATTGGACAGGGCGATGCCTTCGAAACCCAGTTCGAACACCAGGGTGGGCGTGACGCTGCTCACCGGGCCGAACTTCTCCACGGTGGTCTTGCGCACGATGCTGTCGACTTGGCGCATTTGCGCATCGGTCAGCCCTGAATAAGCCTTGGCAAACGGCACCAACGTGCGCTCGCGACTGTCCGGCGGGTTGTCCCATACGGCGAAGGTGTAGTCGCTGTACAGGCTGGCGCGCCGGCCGTGGCCGCGCTGGGCGTAGATCAGCACCGCGTCGACGCTGAAGGGGTCGATCTTCCATTTCCACCACACGCCCATGTCCTTGGTGCGACCGACGCCATACAGCGCGTTGCGGGCCTTGAGCATCATGCCCTCGACACCGAGGCGGCGAGAGGCTTCGCGTTGCCGGGCGAGGTCGAACCAGTCCTGGCCGGTGACCGTCGGCGATGGCAACAGGACCGGGCTGTGGACACGGGCGATCAGCGCCTCCAGCCGTTCGCGGCGCTCGGCCTGGGGACGGCTGCGCCAGTCCTCGCCTTGCCACTCCAGCAGGTCGTAGGCCATCACCACCACCGGGACATCCTCGAGGATTTTCTTGCCCAGGGTCTTGCGACCGATGCGCTGTTGCAACAGGGCGAAGGGTTGCACCGCCGGTTGCAGCGGCGCCTCCGGGTCGAAGGCGTCCTCGGTCATCGGCCGGGTGGTTTTCCACACCACGATTTCGCCATCGATCACGGTACCGTCGGGCAGTACCTGCGCCAGGGCGTGCAGTTCGGGGAAGCGCTCGGTCAGCAGTTCTTCGCCTCGGGACCAGACCCACAGATGGCCATCGCGCTTGATCACCTGGGAACGGATGCCGTCCCATTTCCATTCCACCTGCCAGTCGTTGGCCGGTCCCAGCAGGGTGTCGAATTGCTCTACCGGGGCAGACAGGGCATGGGCCAGGAAAAACGGATAAGGCTGGCCGCCGCGCTGGGCATGTTCATCGGCGGATTCGGCCGCGATCAGCTTGAGGTAACTGGCGGCCGTCGGACGATGGGACAGGTCGGTGTAGCCCACCAGGCGTTGGGCCACCCGCTTGCTGTCCAGGTTGGCCATGCCGGCCAGGGCCCGGGTTACCAGCAGTTTTGACACGCCGACGCGAAAGCTGCCGGTGATGAGCTTGATGCACAGCATCAGGCTCGGCCGGTCGAGTTGCGCCCACAGCGCCGGGAGCCGTTCAGCCAGGACTTCGGGCGACTCACCGCGCAACGGCAGCAGTTTCTCTTCGATCCACAGCGCCAGGCCTTCATCGGAGCTGTGGGGCGATTCGGGTAATACCAGCGAAATGGTTTCGGCCAGGTCGCCCACGGCCTGATAACTTTCCTCGAACAGCCAGAGCGACAACCCGGATACCTGGACCGCCAACTCCCGCAGGATTTTTACCGGCACCAGTTGCCGTGGACGCCCGCCGGACAGGAAATACACGGCCCACGCCGCGTCCTGGGGCGCAGCCTTGGTGAAATAGGCTTGCATGGCGGCAAGCTTGGCATTGCTGGAGGTGGTGGCGTCGAGTTCGGCGTACAGCTCGGCGAAGGCTTTCATGAGGCCTGCTCCTCGCTGTCGGTAGCCGTGGCAAGGTCTTCTTCGTCATCGCCGTACTCGGTGCTGAACCCCTGGGCGTCGAGGCCTTGCTCGCAGAGATGGCGCACCAGCACGCTTACCGAACCGTGGGTGACCATCACCCGTTCGGCGCCGGTTTGTTCGATGGCCCAGAGCAGGCCAGGCCAGTCGGCGTGGTCGGACAGCACAAAACCCCGGTCCACGCCGCGCCGCCGCCTACCACGCAGGCGCATCCAGCCGCTGGCGAAGGCGTCGCTGTAGTCGCCGAAGCGGCGCATCCAGCTGCTGCCCCCGGCAGAGGGCGGGGCGATGACCAGCGCCTGGCCCATGATCGGGTCGTTCTTGTTGATGTCGCTGGCATAAATGGTCGGCGGCAGATGAACACCGGCCTCGCGGTAGACCCGGTTCAGCGGCTCCACCGCGCCATGGGCCAGGATCGGGCCGAGGCTTTCATCGATGCCGTGAAGAATCCGCTGGGCCTTGCCGAACGAATAGCAGAACAACACGCTGGCTCGCCCGGCGGCGATGTTCCCGCGCCACCACTGGTTGATCTCGTCGAAGACCTGCGCCTGGGGCTGCCAGCGGTAGATCGGCAGGCCGAAGGTCGATTCAGTGATGAAGGTATGGCACTTCACCGGCTCGAACGGGGTGCAGGTGCCGTCAGGCTCGACTTTGTAATCCCCCGACGCCACCCAGACCTCGCCTTGATATTCCAGCCGCACCTGGGCCGAGCCCAGCACATGGCCGGCGGGGTGAAAGCTCAAGGTCACGCCATGATGCGACAGGCGTTTGCCGTAGGGCAGGGTTTGCAGGTTGATGTCCTGGCCCAGGCGTGAACGCAGAATGCCTTCGCCGGGTGCCGCTGCCAGGTAGTGTTGGTTGCCGCTGCGGGCATGGTCGCCGTGGGCGTGGGTGATGACCGAACGTTCCACCGCGCGCCACGGGTCGATGTAGAAATCCCCGGGCGGGCAGTACAAGCCTTCGGGGCGGGCAATGACAAGATCCATGCAGTCACCGGAGCGATGGGCTTGTCAGGTAGAGGCGAGGGTGAGGGGATAAGTTCTATCGGGTTTGGACGGGGATCAACCGATGGCATGAGCAACTGTGGCGAGGAATCTAGCAAAACGTCGCCCCGCCCCGCTGGCCTGTGGGAGCTGTAGGAGCTGTAGGAGCTGACGAGTGCAACGAGGCTGCGATCTTTCCCTGACGCTTGAATCTCAAGCGAAAGATCAAAAGATCAAAAGATCAAAAGATCGCAGCCTTCGGCAGCTCCTACAGGGCAATGAGCAGCTTGCAGTTATTTGCCAGGCACCAGGGTCAACCGCGTCTTGCCATAGCCGCGATCGAAATTCTGCGATTGCAACGGCAGGCTCTGGTACTGCCCCTTGATCCACGGATCGATGCCATTGGCATAGTTCGGGCTGACCGGGTTGCCGGATTGGCCGACGCCGTCCTGGATCATCAACGGTTCAGGCTGGCCGAAGTCGACGATAAAGCGCATGGCTGGCGCCAGGGTGGTGTTGAAGTCCTGCCCCCCAGCGAACGCTGCGGTGTTGAGCGTGGAGGCGTCGCCCCCGGCCGGCAGCGGGCCGCGTACGATCTGGCCGCTGCTGTTCTTCCACGCGTAGCGATGCAACTGGCCCCACTGCCAAGCCTTGCGATCACCGCCCAACTGGCTTTCACCGGCGTTGATGGTGGCGGCCAGGCTGCGGGCGAGGATGACGGCCTTGTCTTCTTTCTGGGGGGTGCGCACATCGTCCCAGAACGGGCTGTCTTCACGCCCCAGCAGATGATCGGCCTGGGCCGAGTAGGACAATTGGCCGTTGGCGACCAGCGCCTTCCACGCCGGGCTGCTGTCCGGGCCCAGTTCGTCGAGGAAAATCTGCTTCATGCTTTCCTGCAGGAACAGCTCATAGATCGCCGCGTCGGCGGAGGTCGGGCTGAGCCGGCCATCGAATGCCATCAAGCGGGTGTAGGCCTCGCGGGCCTTGGCCCGGTCAGCCACCGGCAGGGCTTCGATCGCCTGTTTGAGCGGCTGGGCCATGCCTGGTGCTTCGAAGACTTTCTTGAGCTTGGCCGCGAACGTCGTGCCCTGGTCATATTGCATGGCGGTCAGGCTGCGGGTGTCGTGCTTGCCCGCGCCGGCCAGTTCGGCCATGCGTTCGCCACGCTCCGGTGCGGCCCACGAGTTGGACAGCTGCATGCCATAGCCGTGGGGAATGACCCGTTGGTTGGCCGTGCCAAGCCAGCCCTGGGCCGGGTCCTGATCATAAGGGTGCAGCATCGGGTCGGCGTAACCGTCCCAATCGTAGCGACCGTCCCAACCTGGCGAGGGCAACAGGCCTTCGCCTTCACGGCGGTTTGGATAGCGACCGGTGACTTGCCAACCGATATGGCTGGCGTCGGCAAAGACCAGGTTCACCGCCATGGCGCGGATTTCCCGGCTGGCGTCGGAGGCTTTCTCGACGTTCTGTGCCCGGGACAGGTCGAAGAAGGCATCCAGGGTCTTGTCGTCGCTCAAGCTCGGCGTCTGCAAGGCCAAGCCAAAGCCGTTGGCTATGGCTGGGCCCTGGGCGCTGTTGAGCAGCGGGCCGTGGCGGGTCTCGAACACCGCTTCACGAATCGGCCGCTGGCCTTTGATGAAATAGGTTTCGTTGCGCACGATCGCTGGCTGCCATTTGCCGTTGACCTCGTAGGACAGGCTGTTGCCCTGGCGGCGGATTTTTTCCAGGAACAGGTCCTGGTTGTCCCCCAGCACGCTGGTCATGCTCCAGGCCACTTTGCCGTTGAACCCGGCCAGGATCATCGGGATGCCCGCCACGGAGATCCCGGCCGCCTGGTACTTGGGCGCGCGGATCTGTACGGGGCTCCACAGCGCCGGCATGCCCAGCGGCCCATGGCTGTCGCTGGCCAACAGGCTCTTGCCGCTGCGGCTGCGTTGCGGCGCGATGGCCCAGTTACTCGAAGACGCAGCGCTCAAAAGGTTCAGCTCGGCCAACTGGCTGGTGGCCTTGCTGATCTCGTTCAGGCCCGGAATCTGGCCGTTGAGCCGCAAGCCCTGGAGTTTGTCGGCCTCGGCCACGGGCAGGGGTTCGTCCGGATAGGACGGGTTCAGCCAGGCGAGCTTGTCGTTGGTGACGGTCTGGGCCAGTACCAGGCTGGCGATTTCTTCCGGCAGGTTGGCCGACTGGCTGAAATTCAGCAGGCAGAACATCAGCGCCGAGTCTTCCGGCTTCCAGTATTCGGGTTTGTAGCCGGTGGCGGCCAGGTCCGACGGCAACTTGTCGCGGTAGCGGAACAGGTAGGCGTTGACGCCGCGGGCATAGACTTCGAAGAAGCGCTTGAGCCGTGGCGAAGACGCCTTGTACAGCTCGTCGGCGTTTTTCTTCAGGTTGACGGCGCGCATATAGCGGTCGACGTCCAGCCGTTCGGCGCCGGACATTTCTGCCAGGCGTCCCTGGGCCAGCAGGCGCAGGGTCACCATCTGGGTGATGCGGTCGCTGGCATGGACGTAGCCGAGGGTGAACAGGGCGTCATGGAAACTGTTGCTTTCGATCAGCGGCATGCCCGTGGCATTGCGCCGGACCGAGACGTTCTGCGCCAGCCCCTTGAGCGGTTGCACACCGGAAGTCGGCAGGACAGTGTCCTGGGCATTCCAGGTCTGGCATCCGCTCAAACCGAGCACACTGGCCACTGCGGCGGCAACGCCGAGCCGGGGGATAAGGGAAATAGAGGCTGGCGAGGCCATGGCAAAGCTCCTGCGGGAGGGGGGTGGCACCAATAAAGGCGCTACGTTAGTGAGCAGGAGGTGGCCGCGCAAGCTGGGGCGAGGGTTATTTGTTGGTTTGGCGATGAAACTCCGGGGCCGAGTCATCGCTTTTGCTCGAAGGCTTGCCTGTAGGAAGAGGTGATGCTCAAGTGTGGAAGATTCAATGACCGAGAAGAGAAAACCGGCATGGAGCTACAACACAACGCAGCGCTGATCCTCATCGATCAACAAAAAGGCATCCTTCATCCCAGGCTCGGTCCTCGCAACAATCCCGAGGCAGAGCTGCGCATGCTGGAGCTACTGGCTTTATGGCGACACATGGCGCGCCCGGTGATTCACGTCCACCACTTGTCCCGCTCGCCGGACTCGGTGTTCTGGCCGGGGCAGTCGGGCGTGGAGGTCCAGCCACGGTTCGAGCCGCTGGCGGGGGAATGGCTGGTGCAAAAACAAGTGCCGGATGCGTTCAGTGGCACGCGCCTGGAGGAAGACCTGCGCAGGGCGGGTATCGGGCAACTGGTGATCGTCGGCGTGGCGACGCACAACTCGGTGGAGTCCACGGCGCGTACGGCCGGCAACCTGGGATTCGACACGTGGGTGGTCGAGGATGCCTGCTTTACCTTCGACAAGAGCGATTACTTCGGTAACCCCCGTTCGGCGGTCGACGTGCATGCCATGTCCCTGGGCAACTTGCATGGCGAGTATGCGACGGTGGTGGGTGTGGAGCGGATTCTGCAGGCGGGCTGACGGACCGGTGCTGAATGTGCCGGCCTCATCGCGAGCAGGCTCGCTCCCACACCGGTTCCGCGGCGACCGTTAGATATCGCTTCGGCGCATTTCCTTGTGGGAGCGAGCCTGCTCGCGATGACGGTCTAACAGGCGAAAAAGTTTTTCGCCCGGCCCCTCAAGCCCCGTGGCACTTCTTGAATTTCTTGCCATTGCCGCACGGGCAAGGGTCGTTGCGGCCGACATCCTTCAGGGCGTTGCGCACCGGTTCCTGGTGTGCGTGGCCGCAGTTCGGACCGTGGACATGGCCGTGGTCATGATCGTGATGATGGTCGTGATCGTGGTTGCAATCAGGGCCGTGGACGTGGGGTTGTTGGGTCATCGAGGTTACTCCGCAATAAAATCGGCGGCGATTATCACGCCATTGCGTTCCACGTGCACGTAGTCGGCGATGAATAATCCGGTTTCCAGCTCACCTTCCAGACGGTAGGGGATCTGTTCCCGGGGTTTTTCCAGCAACTTCACCACGTCCCGCACCTGCGGCCACAGGTTGGTGCGGATCGGCACTTTGAAATAGGCGCTGTGCCGGGGGCGCACGGTGAACCAGTGTTCATGCTCACCTTCGGTCAGCAACAGGTCGCCCAGGTGGATGCGGTAGGTCAGGCCGCGAACGGTCAGGTCGCTGTCGCCGGGGTTGTCGACGCGAAAGTGCAGCATGAACTTCTGCTCCAGCAGTCGGGCCCGCACCACCTCGACCTTGACCAGATGCACCTGTGGTTCAGGGGCTTCTTCACCTTGCCAGGACGCACAGCCGCCGAGCCCGACGAGCAGCAGCAGGCAGGTGATGCGTAGCAAGAATGATGGAGGGGTCATGTCCGTGCCTCTGGTTTACCCCCAGTCTAGCCCTCTGGGCCGATGGATGAGCGTCGGACATTTGCGAAATCAACGATTGAAGTAGCCTGCGCAGCACTTCTTGAATTTGTGCCCGCTGCCGCACGGACAGCCGTCATTGCGGCCGGTCTTGACCGGCACGGTCGGGTCGATGAAGTACCAGCGCCCGGTGTTCTGCACGAACGAGGACTGTTCACGGTGGCTATGCTCGCCCTGGCCGTCGTGCCAGCGTGCCGTGAACGTGACAAAGGCGTGTTCCGGTTGACCGCCGAACACTTCGCTGCTTTCCACGTCCAGCCCCAACCAGGTGCTGTTGGCGCTCCACTCGCTGATCGACTGGCGATCAAGGCCTGGCTGCTGGGCGGGCAGGGTGGTGGCGACCAGATAATCCACCAGGCCCAGCACATAGGCGCTGTAGCGCGAGCGCATCAAGGCTTCGGCGCAGGGCGCCGGGTGACCGTCGTGGTAGTGGCCGCAGCAGGCGTCCAGTGAGTTGCCACTGCCGCAGGGGCAAATGGGTGTGTGCGGGCTTGTGTTCACGGTTACCACCAATATTTTCCAAAATTTTCCGGGTTGGCCCAGAAACGCGAGTTGAGCCAGTCGGGGACTTGTTTGTATTCAAGCAGATCGTAGGTGAACAGGGTCAACACCTGATCTTCGCGCTGGAATCGTTCGCTGGCTTGCAGGGCCAGGGAAAAAAAGTCCGTCTCTTGCCAGCCACAGGCGTTGAGGTCTGCCAGCACGGCGATGCGGCTGGCGTTGAGATTGCGGATGCCACCCAACAGGTTCAGACCCTCGCGCTTGGGCAAATGCTCCAGGCAATCGAGCGCCAGGGCCAGGTCAAAACGCCGCGCCGCCACGTCCGCCGGCAGTGCGCCGGGGCCGGCGTGGACCACTTCGGTGTCGGGGTGGGCCTGCTGGAATGCTTCGAGTGCGGGAAAGTCGCTGGCACCGATCAGCAGCAGTGTTTGCGGGGCATAACGGTCAAGCACGGCCGCCAGGGCTTGCTGGGGCGTACGCGCAGAAATGGCAACGGTCATCGAAGTTCCTCAGTCAGAACCACCACGATAGCCTGCCCGGACATCGTGGCCTAGAGCGGTTTGTCCATGAACGTGCGGAATCTTCGCAAACACGGGGCGAAAACCCGCGATTGCTCAGGCTGGCGCAGATTCGAAGACGGGTCTTTACTCCCCTGAATCGGCGCAAAGCCGATCCCTCAAGGAGAAACCCGATGAGCATAGTTCGGACAGCGTTACCCCTGGTTCTGCTAACCAGTGTGTTGACTGGTTGTGCAGGTTTGCAGAAAACCGACTGGCCGACCTGTGCGGCCGTCGGCGGTGTGATCGGCGCAGGCTTGGGCGCCACCGAAAGTACTTCCTGGGCCGGCGGTGGCGCGTTGTTCGTCGGCACCATGGCGGCAGCGTATTGCTGGGTACACGGCGACGGAGACGAAGATGGCGATGGCGTGCCGGATAGCCGCGACAAGTGCCCTGGCACACCGAAGGGCGTGCAGGTCGATGCCGACGGTTGTCCGCCACCTGTCCCGGCGCCCGTGGTTGAAGAGGTCGTGGTGGTCCAGGAAGAAACCATCGTGATCCGCGACGTGCACTTTGAGTTCAACAAAGCCACGCTGACCCCGGCCGACAAGGATGTGCTGAGCACGGTCGCCACCCGGCTGAAACAGGAAGCGTCCACCGCGCAACTGCGGGTCACCGGCCATACCGACAGTGTCGGCAGTGATGCCTACAACCAACGGTTGTCGGAGAAACGGGCCAACTCGGTGGTGCAATACCTGGTCGAAAACGGCGTACCGCGTGCCAGTTTTGTCTCGGTGTCCGGTGCCGGAGAGAGCCAACCGGTGGCCGATAACAAGACCGCCGACGGCCGCGCGATGAACCGTCGCACGGAAATCAAGATAAGCCGCTGAAACCCTTGTCATCCGCGGCTTGTGGAGTTGCGGATGCGGGTCTTTACTCCTGTGTGACCGGTATGGGCCGGTGACACAGGAGCCTTCATCATGAACGTTCTAATCAGGGCCGCCTTACCGGTACTGCTGGCGAGCAGTCTGTTGTCCGGTTGCGCCACCCACAGCGATGGTAGCGCACCTCTCAATCAACGCACCTGGCCAATCTGTAGCCTGATTGGCGGCTTGGTCGGTGGCGGGTTGGGGGCCATTGAAAGCAGCGGTTGGGCTGCTGGTGGCGCCGCGTTGGGGCTGCTGGGCGGTGGTTTGATCTGCTACGCCCAGGATGGCGATGAAGACGACGATGGGGTGTTCGATCGCCGCGACCGTTGCCCCGATACCCCGGCCAATACCCCTGTCGAACATCACGGTTGCCCGGTGCCGCAATACCCGGCCAGCGCCCCACCCGTGGCGCCTGAAGCACCGGCTAGCGAGGTCATCACCCTCAACGACGCCGGCAAGGTACTGTTCGATTTCGACAAATCCGACCTCACCGCAGAAGCTCGCAGCCAGCTCGATGGGCTGATGAGCAAACTCAGCCATGCCAATGTCGCCAGCATCCGGGTCGTGGGTCACACCGACAGTGTCGGCAGTGATGCCTATAACCAGGGGCTGTCTGAACGTCGGGCCAGCAGCGTCGTGGAGTATTTGCTGAGCCAGGGGCTGGCCCCCGACAAACTCACCAGCGAAGGCAAAGGCGAGAGCGAGCCGGTGGCCGACAATGAGACCGACGAAGGGCGGGCGCAGAACCGTCGGGTTGAGCTGCATATCCAGCGTTGAAGCGCGGGCCAGGGCTGCCGGGTCGTCGGGAAGGCGATCCGGGGCTCGGGTCAGATTAAATTTGCCTGACCCTCTGGCTTATCCTGCGCGCAAGCCGTTACTGTGCGGGCAAAGAATAATTCCCGATCAGGGGGGCATATGAAGGTGTTTTGGGGGCTGGGGCGCTTGCTGACCCTGCTGTTCTGGCTGGTGGTGCTGGTCAATCTGGTCGTGCCGTTCGTCCATCCGCTGCATCTGCTGGTCAATGTCGCCGGCGGGTTTTTGCTGGTGCTCCATCTGCTGGAACTGCTGTTGTTCAGGGCCAGTTTCCGTGGCCGCCCCACGCCTGGTCGTGATCGCCTCAGAGTGCTGCTGTTCGGTATCTTCCATTTGCAAACCCTCCCGACCGCGCCAGAGGCTTCCCATGCGTAAATTGTGTCTGCTCGCTGCACTCGTATGCCCGTGGGCTTCGGCCCAGGTGGTCCAGGTCGAAAGCCATTCGTTGATGCGCCTGCCCAACACCACCAGCACCCTGGCCCTTGAGCGACTGGACGTGGCCGACTACGGCACGCTGCTGGTGCCTTCCAATGTCACTGAACTGACCATCGACCAATTGCACCTGGGGCGTGAAGCACGGATCGCCATCGTGCCGGCGCAGCAGGTATTGGCCATGAAAGTGGCCCAGGCTGAGCTGGCCGAGGGCAGCCAGATCACTTCACGTGGCGCGCCGGGTACCTACACCAAGGCCGCGCGGCCGGGGCGCGATCTCAACCTGCGTTTCAATGCCTTGAATGCGCCGCTGTTGTCGGTGGATGCCCGCGGTGGTACCGGGGCGCCGGGTTTCGTCGGTCTTGACGGTGCCAATGGCCAGGCGCCGGGTTGCACCTGGGGTTCGGCCGGTCGCGGGGCCGACGGCAGCAATGGCAGCGATGGCCAGCCGGGTGCGGCCGGTGCGCTGGTACGCCTTGAACTGCCCCGCGGCTATCCTGCCGAGCAGATCAAAGTGACGGTGGACGGCGGCGCCGGTGGCGCGGCGGGTCCTGGCGGCAAGCCTGGGGCGGGGGGCAAGGCCAAGGGCTGCCTGGTCTATACCGCCGACGGCGGCAAAAGCGGCCGTCCTGGCGCTGACGGTCAGCCTGGGCCTGCCGGAGCGGCGGGGACGGTGACGGTGCAGCGGTTCTGAAGAAAAACCTGATCTGAACCTGTGGGAGCTTGCTCGCGATAACGGTATGTCAGTCACATAAGGCTGACTGATCCACCGCTATCGCGAGCAAGCTCGCTCCCACAGGGTTCTATGTGATTTTCAGAACATCGGCCGCGCCGCGCCAATCGCCACCACCAGCAACCCGATCAACAGGTTGATCCCCACCAGCCTGCGAATCTTCCCCAGCACCGCCGCACCCGCCGGCCAGTCCTGCGCCGTCACGGCGTTACGCAATGTCGGCAGTTGCAGGGCCTGGATGCGGATAAACAGCGCCGTCATCACCACATACAACCCCATCATCACTTGCACATACCGCGGCGCGCTTTCGAAACCGGCGAAGCGCATATGGATCAGGCCTACACCGCTGATCGGTAAAAGCACCACCGCGACCCAGACCCAGACAAAAAAACGCTGAAACACTTCTACCCACAACTTGAGCCGGGCAGGGCCCTCAAGCGCTGTAATTGCGGCGGGGCGCAGGATCATCCAGGCGAAGAACATGCCGCCGACCCAGACCAGGGCCGCCAGTAAATGCAGGGTGTAGACGAGGGCAAAGGGTGTCATTGGGTTACTCCGTTCTGCGCAGGATTCATTAGCGGGGTATGATAGCCGCCGATCCGAACCACTGAAAATTTATCCAGCGTTTTTAGCGCCCGACCATACATGATCAGCACCGAACTCAAAACCACGATCCAGGGCGCCTATTCGCGTTTTCTCGAAGCCAAGAGCCTCAAGCCGCGATATGGCCAGCGCCTGATGATTGCCGAAGTGGCAAAAGTCCTGGGTGACATCGACACCGACGACGAAGGCCGGCGCAGTGGCGAGCCCGCTGTCGTGGCGGTGGAGGCCGGCACCGGTACCGGCAAGACCGTGGCCTACAGCCTGGCGGCGATTCCCACTGCCAAGGCCGCCGGCAAACGCCTGGTGATCGCCACGGCCACCGTCGCCCTGCAGGAGCAGATCGTCTACAAGGACCTGCCCGACCTGATGCGCAACAGCGGCCTGAGCTTCACGTTCGCGCTGGCCAAGGGCCGTGGGCGCTACATGTGCCTGTCCAAGCTCGACATGTTGCTCCAGGAAGGCCACGCGCAGACTGCCACGGCCCAGTTGTTCGAAGAAGAAGGCTTCAAGATCGAAGTCGATGAGGCCAGCCAGAAGCTGTTCACCAGCATGATCGAGAAGCTGGCCGGCAATAAATGGGACGGCGACCGCGACAGCTGGTCCACGGCCCTGGAAGACGCCGACTGGTCCCGCCTGACGACCGACCATAGCCAGTGCACCAACCGCCATTGCCCGAACTTCGGCCAGTGCGCCTTCTACAAGGCCCGCGAAGGCATGGGCAAGGTCGACGTCATCGTCACCAACCACGACATGGTGCTGGCCGACCTGGCCCTGGGCGGAGGTGCGGTGCTGCCGGACCCACGCGACACGATCTACGTGTTCGACGAAGGCCACCACCTGCCGGACAAGGCCATCGGCCATTTCGCCCATTACACCCGGCTGCGCTCCACCGCCGACTGGCTGGAAACCACCGCCAAGAACCTCACCAAACTGTTGGCCCAGCATCCATTGCCGGGTGACCTGGGCAAGTTCATCGAGCAAGTGCCGGAGCTGGCGCGGGAAATCAAGACGAACCAGCAGTTCATGTTCACCGCTTGCGAGCAAGTGGCCGACTTCAAGCCCGGCGAAGACGTCGAGGGCCGCGAGCGGCCGCGCCACCGGTTTGTCGGCGGGGTAATCCCCGAGCACATGCGCGAAATGGGCATCGAGCTCAAGAAAGGTTTCGCACGCCTGACCGACCTGTTCACGCGCCTGACCGACCTGCTCAAGGAAGGCATGGATGGCGAGGTCAACATCGGAATTGCCAGCAACCAGGCCGAGGAGTGGTATCCGCTGTTTGGCAGCCTGTTGTCCCGCTCACAAGGCAACTGGGAACTGTGGACGGCCTTTACCGCCGAAGACCCGGAAGACAACCCGCCAATGGCGCGGTGGCTGACCCTGGCCGAAAGCGGTTCGCTGTTCGATATCGAGGTCAATGCCAGCCCGATCCTGGCGGCGGAAATGCTGCGTCGCAACCTGTGGAACGTGGCCTACGGTGCGCTGGTGACGTCCGCCACGCTGACCGCCCTGGGCACGTTCGACCGTTTCCGCATGCGTGCCGGCCTGCCGAAGAAAGCCGTGACCGCAGTGGTCCCGAGCCCCTTCCATCACGCCGATGCCGGTGTGCTGCGGGTGCCGGACCTCAAGGCCGACCCGCGGGATGCCGCCGCCCACACGGCGGCGATCATCCGCGATCTGCCGGAACTGGTGGAAGGCTCACGGGGCACCCTGGTGCTGTTTTCCTCGCGCAAACAGATGCAGGACGTGTTCGACGGCCTCGACCGTGACTGGCGCAAGCAGGTGTTCATCCAGGGCAACCTGTCGAAGCAGGAAACCCTGAACAAACACAAGGCGCGGGTCGATGGTGGGGATTCCAGCGTGCTGTTCGGCCTGGCGAGTTTTGCCGAAGGCGTGGACTTGCCCGGTGCCTATTGCGAGCACGTGGTGATCGCCAAGATTCCGTTCTCGGTCCCCGATGACCCGGTGGAAGCCGCGCTGGCCGAGTGGATCGAAGCCCGAGGCGGCAACCCGTTCATGGAAATTTCCGTACCGGACGCTTCGCTGAAGCTGGTCCAGGCGTGTGGTCGGTTGCTGCGCACCGAAGAAGACCGCGGCACCATCACCTTGCTCGACCGCAGGCTGGTAACCCAACGCTATGGCAAGGCGATCCTCAACGCGCTGCCGCCGTTTCGGCGGGAGATTTCCTGAGGCTGCTGCGATTTCACGGTGAAGCAATGTATTTGTGGGAGCAAGGCTTGCCCGCGATGAAGGCACCTGAGTTTCAGAAAGACCTCGTAGGCCTCATCGCGGGCAAGCCTTGCTCCCACAGGTTCTTCTTGCCACGGTGGGCATGCTTAGCCAGCCGTCTTGCGGCGGTTCCCAAAAACCCTAATGGCTGAAACAATGCCAGCCACCTTAAAAGTGTTTGTTTCAAGGGAGTTACGGGTGCAGATTCAAGGCCATTATGAACTTCAGTTCGAGGCGGTGCGTGAAGCGTTCGCGGCGCTGTTCGATAATTCCCAGGAGCGCGGCGCGGCGTTGTGCATCCAGGTGGGTGGTCGCACGGTAATCGATCTGTGGGCCGGTACCGCCGATAAGGATGGCCATGAAGCCTGGCACAGCGACACCATTGCCAACCTGTTTTCCTGCACCAAGACCTTCACCGCCGTCACCGCCCTGCAACTGGTGGCTGAAGGCAAGTTGCAGCTGGATGTCCCGGTAGCCCGCTATTGGCCCGAGTTTGCCGCCGCCGGCAAGCAATCCATTACTCTGCGCCAGTTGCTCTGCCATCAGGCCGGGCTGCCGGCGCTACGTGAATTGCTGCCGCCCGAAGCGCTTTATGACTGGCAAGCCATGGTCGATGCCCTGGCCGCCGAAGCCCCTTGGTGGACGCCGGGCGAGGGCCACGGTTATGCCGCAATCACCTACGGCTGGCTGATCGGCGAGCTGTTGCGCAGGGCCGATGGACGTGGCCCGGGGGAGTCCATCGTGGCCCGTGTGGCCAAGCCTTTGGGCCTGGATTTTCACGTTGGCCTGGCCGACGAGGAGTTTCATCGCGTGGCCCACATCGCCCGTGGCAAAGGCAACGTCGGCGATGCCGCGGCCCAACGCCTGCTGCAGGTGACGATGCGCGAGCCCACGGCCATGACCACCCGGGCCTTCACCAATCCGCCGTCGATCATGACCAGTACCAACAAACCGGAGTGGCGGCGCATGCAGCAACCGGCGGCCAATGGCCACGGCAACGCCCGCAGCCTGGCCGGGTTCTATGCGGGGCTGCTGGACGGCAGCCTGCTGGAAGGTGAAATGCTCGACGAACTGACTCGCCAGCACAGCTTCGGCGAGGACAAGACTTTGTTGACCCAGACCCGTTTCGGCCTGGGTTGCATGCTCGACCAGCCGGATGTGCCGAATGCGACCTACGGCCTCGGCCCACGGGCGTTCGGTCATCCGGGGGCCGGGGGCTCCTTGGGGTTTGCCGACCCGGAACATGATGTGGCTTTTGGCTTCGTGACCAACACGCTCGGGCCTTACGTATTGATGGACCCGCGCGCGCAGAACCTTGCGAGGGTGCTTGCCACTTGTCTATAAAACGCCATTGAAGGCGGCGGGCACCGGAACCTCGGGGCCCTTTCAGTTTCCAACCGACTGTTTATGCGGCCAAAACATGGCCTTTATTTTCCATTTACATCATTTTGTGGATATCCAATGTCATCGAATAAAACCCTCGCTCTGGCGCTGTGCTTCGCTATCACCGGTTGCGCACAAACCCCACAAAATGATGCCGAGGGCGGCGGTAGCTGGTGGTCGTTCGGCTCTTCCGACAAGGTCGTGGCCAAGGACACGGCGCCAGCGGCGCCTCTGAAACCGGCCGCCGTCGCACCGCAAGCCAAGGCTGAGAGCGCCACCCACTGGTGGTGGCCGTTCTCTTCCGATGATGCTGCCGACGTTGCGAAGAAAGATGACGTCAAACCCCAGGACAAGCCTGAAGCCAAGGCGCCGGTCGTTGCCAAGGCCGAAGCCGAAAGCAACGGCAAGTGGTGGTGGCCGTTTGGCGGCAAGGATCAGGAAACCGCCAAGGCGGTGCCGATGCCTGATCCTAAAGTCACCCAGGCCTGGCTCGACGACTACGAACCGAAGCTGCGCACGGCTATCCAGGACAGCAAGCTCCAACTCGAGCGCCGCGACAATGTGCTGGTGGTCACCGCGCCGGTGGACGGCTCCTTCAACCCGGATCGCCCGGCCATGCTGCTGCCCGTGACCCTCGGCCCGTTCACTCGCGTGGCGAAGATCCTTGAAGCCGACCCCAAGACCGCCGTGCTGATCCTCGGCCACGCCGACACCTCGGGCGCCGCACCTGCGAACCTGAAGCTCAGCCAGGAGCGTGCCCAGTCCGTGGCGGCGATTTTCCGTCTCAGCGGCCTGCAACGTGATCGCCTGATGCTGCGCGGCATGGGCGCAGTGGCGCCTCGTGCGGCCAACGACAGTGTGGAAGGGCGTGCCTTGAACCGTCGCGTGGAACTGCTGGTCACG
This sequence comes from Pseudomonas sp. Root401, assembly GCF_001425105.1. Lineage (NCBI taxonomy): Bacteria > Pseudomonadati > Pseudomonadota > Gammaproteobacteria > Pseudomonadales > Pseudomonadaceae > Pseudomonas > Pseudomonas sp. Root401. Next base: position 44,559 of record NZ_LMDO01000008.1, read on the forward strand.
CCGGCCAACACCATGGTTGCGCTGCTGAGCAAATACAACATGCCGGCCCCGGCGCCAGTGACGCTGGTGGCGGCCCAGGACGTGAAGCCCGTGGCCCCGGCCCCAGCGCCTGCGGCGAAAAAAGCCGTGACCCCGACCAGCAAAAAAGCACCGGCCAAAAAAGCCGTGGCCAAGGCGCCTGCCAAGAAAGCCCCTGCCAAGGCCACTACCACGGCGAAGAAAACCCAACCGGCCAAAGCCGCCACCGATACCAAGAAAGTCGCGGCTGCCGATACCCCCAAGCAGTGATGGGCTAACCACAAGGAACGCGCCATGACCCAACCGCTGGCTGATATGCGCCGCGACTACACCCGCGATGGCTTGACCGAGGCACAAGCCCCGGCCGAGCCGTTTGCACTGTTCCACCAATGGTTCGCCGACGCGGTGAAAACCGAGCAGGCCCCGGTGGAGGCCAACGCCATGACCCTGGCGACGGTGGATGCAGAAGGGCGCCCGCACTGCCGGATCCTGCTGCTCAAGGGCCTGGATGCCCTGGGATTCACGTTCTTCACCAACTACGACAGCGCCAAGGGCCAGCAACTGGCCGCGAATCCATTTGCGGCCATGACGTTTTTCTGGCCGGCCCTGGAGCGCCAGGTGCGCATCGAGGGCAAAGTGGTGAAGGTCACCGCGCAGGAGTCGGACGCTTATTACCAGGTTCGCCCGTTGGGCAGCCGTCTCGGCGCCTGGGCTTCACCCCAGAGCCGAGTGATTTCAGGGCGCGCTGAGCTGGACGACTTGCTCAAGGCCACCGAACAACGCTTCAGCGACAGCCAGCCGCACTGCCCGGAGCATTGGGGCGGTTATCGTTTGCTGCCCGAGCGCATCGAGTTCTGGCAGGGCCGTCCGAGCCGTCTGCATGATCGCCTCAACTACCGCCTGCAAGGGGCGAACTGGACGCGCGAGCGTCTGGCGCCTTAACTTCGGGGTAACCTGCCGCAGCGGTTTTAAGCCATTGCGGCAAGTCCCGGCGCTTGACCCCTTGCTCCCGGGCGCGGGCCAATTGTTGCAGCATGTAGGTCTTTTTCTGTTCATCCTGCCCCGCCAGGGACAGCGCCAGGTCGCGGTCCATCCAGCGTTTGATTCGTACGTACAGCCACCAGTGGAAGTACAAACCGGCCACGGTGACCGCGACGATGATGAAATAATCCATGAAAAATCCCCGGGTTGATGACGCAGGTTTCGGAAATTGGCGCTACTGTTTGGTGAATTTTTCGGGTGCGCCTGTATCCCACCTGAATGAAAACAATTTTATCCCGGCGAGGCCGTGACAGGCGTCAAGCTGCGGAGTTTAATGAATCCCTGTCTTTTGGAGTTGATGCTATGCGTAAGTCTGTTTTGCTGGTTGCTTCCTTTTCCACGATGGCGATGTTGCTCACGGGCTGTCAGTCGAGCCTGACCGGTGACTCCTACTCCCGTGACGAAGCGCGTCGCGTGCAGACGATTCGCATGGGGACCATCGAATCCTTGCGTCCGGTCAAGATCGAAGGCACCAAGACCCCGATCGGCGGTGCGGCCGGTGCCGTGGTCGGTGGTGTCGGCGGCAGCGCCATCGGTGGTGGCCGTGGCAGCATCGTCGCCGCTGTGATTGGCGCGGTAGCTGGTGGCCTGATTGGTTCTGCGACTGAAGAAGGTCTGACCCGTACCCAGGGTGTGGAAATCACCGTTCGTGAAGATGACGGTAGCATGCGTGCCTATGTGCAGCAGGTTCAGGAGAACGAGGTGTTCCGTGTGGGTGAGCGGGTTCGTATTTCCACTGTGGATGGTACGAGTCGCGTATCGCACTAAGCTTGAGTCGGTAAGAGAAAACGGCGCTTATTCCGGGAATGGAAAGCGCCGTTTTCTTTTGGGGTTGGATTGGATTGGATTGGGTACATATCCGTTACCGCAGCAACGGATATGCACACCCCACCTGGCAGCCAGGAATCAGCTTGGCAATACAGGCTGCTTGCGACTGGCCGCCGCCGTCACCGCATAACCGAGCAACGCCGCCAGGATCGAACCAGTGAGAATCCCCATCCGGTCCATACCCGCGTAGTCACTCACACCAGGCTCGAACGCCAGGGACCCGACAAACAAGCTCATGGTGAACCCGATACCGCACAGGATCGCCACACCCAATACCTGGCCCCAGTTGGCGCCAAGGGGCAGGCTGGCGATGCCGATTTTCACGGCCAGCCAGGTCAGGCCGAAGACACCGACGGTCTTGCCCAGCAACAGGCCAATGGCAATGCCCATTGGCACATGATGGGTGAAGCTTTCGACGGTGACGCCGCTCAGGGACAAGCCGGCGTTGGCGAAGGCGAACAGCGGCAGGATGCCATAAGCCACCCAGGGATGCAGGGCATGTTCCAGGGTGAGCAGCGGCGAAGTCTCGGCGTTTTTCGTGCGCAGCGGGATGCAGAACGCCAGGGTCACCCCGGCCAGGGTGGCATGGACACCGCTCTTGAGCACGCAAACCCACAGAATCAGGCCGACAACCATGTAGGGCCCGAGCTTGACCACGCCCATCCGGTTCATCGCCACCAGCGCGGCGATGCAGGTTGCCGCCAGTATGAGCGACAGGCTGGACAGGGCGCCGGAGTAAAAGATCGCGATGATGATAATGGCGCCCAGGTCGTCGATGATCGCCAGGGTCATCAGGAACAGCTTGAGCGACACCGGCACCCGCTTGCCCAGCAAGGCCAGCACGCCGAGGGCGAATGCGATGTCGGTGGCCGTCGGAATTGCCCAGCCGGCGAGGGCGGGGGGATTGTCGCGGTTGAGGAACCAGTAGATCAGTGCTGGCACCACCATGCCGCCAATCGCCGCCGCACCCGGCAAGACGATTTGCGACGGTTTCGACAGTTGCCCGCCGAGGACCTCTCGCTTGACTTCGAGGCCGATGAGCAAGAAGAACATCGCCATCAGGCCGTCGTTGATCCACAGCAACAAGGGTTTGGCGATCTTCAACGCGCCGACCTGGACGACCACCGGGGTGTCCAGCAAGCCGTTATACAGCCAGGACAGCGGCGAGTTATTGATGACCAGGGCCAACACGGCGGCGGCGATCAGCAGCAGGCCGCTGGCAGCCTCCAGTTGGAAAAAACGTGTCAGAGAATTACGTAGAGCCACGATCGCTCTCCATTCATTGAATCAAAAAGATGGCACACCCTAACCCGTACTGTTAGTTGTTAAAACAAAAGTTATATTCTTTTTTGTTATATGACGTTACAACGCTTGCTCCACGCAGTCAGGCAGTTATGGGCCATATTGGACCTTAGCTGTACCTGTGCGCGATGTAGGTTTTTTCCTAAGCTTGCGACTGGTTTTTCCGAGACCACGTTGCGCCTGCATGACCACCAGGTTTCCCCGCGTCGAACCGAGCCAGTGAGAAAACACCATGAACGACCATCGCCAGTGGGCGCGCGAAGCGATCCGCATCATCGAGGCTGACTTCCAGCGCAGCGCCGATACCCACCTGATTCCGCTGCCGCTGCCTGGCCTGCCGGGCATCGACCTGTATTTCAAGGATGAGTCCAGCCATCCCACCGGCAGCCTCAAGCATCGGCTGGCTCGTTCGCTGTTCCTCTACGCATTGTGTAACGGCTGGCTCAAGCCCGGAGCGCCGGTGATCGAGGCCTCCAGCGGCTCGACGGCGATTTCCGAGGCTTACTTCGCCAGGTTGCTGGGCCTGCCGTTCATTGCGGTGATGCCGGCGACCACCTCCCGGGAAAAAATCGCACAGATCGCTTTCTATGGCGGCCAGAGCCACCTGGTGGACGATCCTACGCAGATCTACGCCGAATCCGAGCGCCTGGCCCACGAGCATGATGGACACTTCATCGACCAATTCACTTATGCCGAGCGCGCCACGGACTGGCGGGCCAATAACAACATTGCCGAATCGATCTTCCAGCAGATGCGTTTCGAGCAGCATCCAGAGCCCACTTGGCTGATTTCCAGTCCCGGCACCGGCGGCACCACCGCCACCTTGGGGCGCTACGTCCGTTATCGCCAGCACGGTACCCGCGTGCTGTGTGCCGACGCCGAGCGTTCAGTGTTCTTCGACTACTACCGCAGCGGCGATGCCAGCCTGCGCCTGGATTGCGGTTCACGCATCGAAGGCATCGGCCGGCCACGGGTCGAGGCGTCGTTCTTGCCGAAAGTCATCGATGCGATGGTCAAGGTCCCGGACGCCTTGTCATTGGCGGCCATGCATTACTTGGCCCAGCGCTTGGGACGACGGGTCGGCGGGTCCAGCGGCACCAATCTGATCGGCGCACTCATGGCGGCCCGGCAGATGGTGGATGCGGGTGAGTCGGGGTCGATCGTGGCGATTTTGTGTGACGGTGGCGAGCGCTACGCCACGACTTATTACGACCCGGCGTGGCTCAAGGCCCAGGGGTATGAGTTGAGCGGGCTGATGGACATCGTGGCGGCGTGTGTGGAACGGGGCGAGGCGCTGCCGGAGAGCGTGTTGCGGGCCAATATCTGAATCACTGAGGTCCCTTGTGGGAGCGAGCTTGTGTGGGAGCTGGGCTTGCCCGCGATAGCATCACCTCGGTTCACCTGATAAACCGAGTTGCCTGCATCGCGGGCAAGCCCAGCTCCCACAAAGCTTCTCCCACAGTGGGTAGGGGTCAGGCCTCGAGGCCGAGGATATCCCGCGCCACCGCCTCGGCAATCCGGATCCCGTCCACGCCCGCCGACAGGATTCCGCCGGCATAACCGGCGCCTTCACCGGCCGGGAACAGGCCCTTGACGTTCAGGCTCTGCAGCGATTCATTGCGGGTGATGCGCAGGGGCGATGAGGTGCGGGTTTCGATGCCGGTCAGCACGGCGTCGTGCAGCGAGTAACCGCGAATCTGTTTCTCGAACGCCGGCAGGGCCTCGCGGATTGCTTCGATGGCGAAATCCGGCAGGGCCAAGGCCAAATCGCCCAGGGACACCCCGGGCTTGTAGGACGGTTCGACGCTGCCCAGTGCCGTAGACGGCTTGCCGGCGATGAAGTCACCCACCAGTTGCGCCGGGGCCTCGTAGTTGCTGCCACCGAGTACGTACGCGTGGGATTCCAGGCGTTCCTGCAACTCGATTCCGGCCAGCGGGCCACCGGGATAATCGACTTCCGGAGTGATGCCGACGACGATACCGGAGTTGGCGTTGCGCTCGTTGCGCGAATACTGGCTCATGCCGTTGGTCACGACGCGGTTCGGCTCGGACGTCGCGGCTACCACGGTGCCACCCGGGCACATGCAGAAGCTGTACACCGAACGACCATTCTTGGCGTGGTGCACAAGTTTGTAGTCGGCGGCGCCAAGTTTCGGGTGGCCGGCGTACTTGCCCAGGCGCGCGCTGTCGATCAGCGATTGCGGGTGTTCGATACGGAAACCCACCGAGAACGGCTTGGCTTCCATGTACACGCCGCGGCTGTGGAGCATGCGGAAGGTGTCCCGGGCGCTGTGGCCCAGGGCCAGGATCACATGTTTCGAATGAATCCGTTCACCGCTGGCCAGTTCGACACCGACCAGTTGGCCGTCCTCGATCAGCACATCGGTGACCCGCTGCTGGAAGCGTACTTCGCCGCCCAGGGCGCGAATCTGCTCACGCATGGTTTCCACCACGCCGGTCAGGCGGAACGTGCCGATGTGCGGCTTGCTGACGTAGAGGATTTCTTCCGGTGCCCCGGCCTTGACGAATTCGTGCAAAACCTTGCGGCCAAGGAATTTCGGATCCTTGATCTGGCTGTAGAGCTTGCCGTCGGAAAACGTCCCGGCGCCGCCTTCACCAAATTGCACGTTGGATTCGGGGTTGAGCACGCTTTTGCGCCACAGGCCCCAGGTGTCCTTGGTGCGCTGGCGCACTTCCGGGCCACGTTCGAGGATGATCGGCTTGAAGCCCATCTGTGCCAGCAGCAGGGCGGCGAAGATCCCGCACGGACCGAAGCCGACCACGATCGGCCGTTCGCTCAGGTCGGCCGGTGCCTGGCCCACCACTTTGTAGCTGACATCCGGCGCCTCGTTGACGTTACGGTCATCGGCGAACTTGCGCAGCAGGCTGGCTTCGTCGCGCACCGTCAGGTCAATGGTGTAGATGAAGCACAGTTCGGAGGATTTCTTGCGCGCGTCGTAGCTGCGCTTGAACAAGGTGAAGTCGAGCAGGTCATCGCTGGCGATGCCCAGGCGTTGCACGATGGCGGGGCGCAGGTCTTCTTCGGGGTGGTCGATCGGCAGCTTGAGTTCGGTGATTCGTAACATGGTGGGATCCGGTTCGCGGGATGCACAACTGCACCAGGGCGTGAACCGGCGATTATAAGCCAAAACCGGCGAATCAGTCGTTGCGCGCACCACCGAAGTAGGCGCAGCCACGCTGGACCTGGCCGTTGACCCGCAGTTCGGCGCTCATGTGTTGCACGCTGCCGCTGACGCTGTCGACGCAACGCGCAGGTGTGACCCAGAGCTCGACTTTCTGACCGTTGGCCTCGGTGCCCAAATTGAAGCGGCCATCGCCCAATTGCTCCTCGACGTAAGGCACGGCCAACGGCGGCTGACCTTCGCGGTCCAGCACCAGGCCCTTGCCACTGGCCTTGAGCGTCCATTCAGGGCTGTGTCCCGCGGCGCGCAGACTCACTCGTTTGAAGTCAACGTCTTCGCAAGCCGTTCCCGAGCGCTCCAGGCGATACAGTTGTTCAACGTCCAACTGACTGTCGGTGCCGGCAGCTGCGCTGGAAACGATACGGCCACGGACATCGGCAAACAGCTTGCCCTGGTCATCGGCCAAGCTGGCGGCCTGTTGCAGCACGCTGGTACCACCGCTGTCGCTGACGATGTAGCGGCGCTGTTCCTGGCACGGCTGGAACACCAGCTTGCCATCGGCCGCCGTAAGCTCGCCCTGCATGCGCGTCTGGCCGGCGTGGGAGGCGCTCTGACGTGGGGCATCGAGCAATTGGCAGCCGGTGAAGAGCGGCAGGAGGGCGACAAACAGCAGGGAGCGGGCGGCACGCATCATTGGGTCTCCAGACAAGTGCCGCCACGTTACTGGGGGCGGCCGATGATCACAAGGCTTGGGTATCGCCAGGGGGTGGACTTGAGTTGGTCCGGCGGGCGCAGCATAGTGGCGCACCTGGTAAGTCGGATTCATTCGGTATGAAGCAAAGCCTGCCTGTTTTTCCTGAACGCCTGTATGCACTGGATGCTCTGCGTGGCATCGCAGCGTTGGCCGTGGTGTTCTGGCATTGGCAGCATTTCTTTTTTCAGGGGGCTGTTCCGGGACCGCTGCTGCGAGAAACACAGCCTTTGTATGGCGTATTTTCGCTGTTCTATCGCCATGGCGGTGATGCTGTTTCGCTGTTTTTCAGTCTGTCGGGGTTCATCTTCTTCTGGTTATTCGCCCAGACGCTGGCGAGTCGGGAACTGAGCGGCAAACAGTTTTTCATCGAACGCTTCAGCCGCATCTACCCTTTGCATCTGGCGACATTTCTCGCGGTTGCCCTGTTACAAAAAATCTATAGTGCCTACGCTGGCAGCGCGTTCGTTTATCCATTCAACGATGCGTATCACGCGCTGTTGAATGTATTCCTGGCCCCTGCCTGGGGCCTGGAGCTAGGTTGGTCGTACAACGGGCCAGCGTGGTCGATCTCGGTTGAAGTGCTGTTGTACGCCGCTTTTTACCTATTGTGGCGCTATACAAAGGCGCCGCTTTCAATAAGTGCACTGCTGATCTTGGTGGCCGTCTGGATCTTTCCTGCGCACTACAAAGTCAGCCTCGGCGTGTTCGGTTTTTTTTGTGGTGGTTTGGGCTATGTGCTGGTGGCCTGGTTGCTGCGCCGATTGACCGGTCAGTGGGTCGGAGCGGGGCTGATACTGACGACTGCGTTGGGCTGGTATCTGTTTGATGTGTCCGGCACCGATGCGCAATTGCCCAAGTTTGCGTTGCTGTTTCCGTTGACCATTATGACCATTGCCGCGTGCCATCAATGGCTGGAACCCTTTGCCCGGCGTCTTGCCTGGCTCGGCGACATCAGCTACGCCTCATACCTGTTGCATTTCCCACTGCAGATCATCGCCGCGCTGCTGGCCGACAAATTCTTGCCCGGACGCAGCGTATTTTATCAGCCCTGGACCCTGTTGCTATTCTTCGCCGTGCTGATCGGCACCAGTCTGCTTTGCCACCACGCGTTCGAGCGACCCGTGCAGCGCTGGCTAAGACAGCGCGTGCGGGAAACCGGTGAGGCGCTTGAAGACGCTCGCTGATGGCTCCCGCTTGCGAGGACTTAGTTGACGTGAAAGGTCTGACCGGTTTGCAGGCCTTCGACACTCTTGGCGTAGGCCAATGCGACATCGACGGCCGGAACCGGTTTGTAGCCGCGGAAGTACGGAGCGTACTTGTCCATGGCTTCCAGCAACACGTTCGGGCTTACCGAGTTGACCCGCAAGCCCCGTGGCAACTCGATTGCCGCGGCGCGCACGAAACTGTCCAGGGCACCGTTGACCAGGGCCGCCGAAGCACCACTCTTGATCGGATCGTGGCTGAGCACGCCGGTGGTGAAGGTGAAGGATGCACCGTCGTTGGCGAATTCGCGGCCGATCAGCAGCAGGTTGACCTGGCCCATCAGCTTGTCTTTCAAGCCCAGGGCGAAGCTGTCTTCGGTCATGTCGGCCAGGGGCGCAAAGGTGACGTTGCCGGCGGCGCAAACCAGGGCATCAAAACGGCCGGTCTTTGCGAACAGGGCGCGAATCGAGGCGCTGTCGCTGATATCCACCTGCAATTCACCGCTGTGGCGGCCGATCCGCACGATCTCGTGGCGCGGCGACAGTTCGTTATCAATGGCCGAACCGATGGTGCCGTTGGCGCCGATCAACAGGATTTTCATGAGCTGTTCCTCAATGGGTTGAATGAGTTTTCAGTCTAGAGGGGTTCTTTCCATTGATAATCATGCTAATAGGCAACCTTTGGTTTTCAATTGGAAACAATCCAATGAGCGAAATGGATGACCTGGCGGCGTTTGCCGTGTTGATGGAGGCCGGCAGCTTCACCCTGGCGGCCCAGCAGTTGGGGTGCAGCAAGGGCCAGTTGTCCAAGCGCATCAGTCTGTTGGAGAGCCGGTTTTCGGTGGTGTTGCTGCAACGCACCACGCGGCGCCTGAGCCTCACGGCGGCAGGGGCGGCGTTGCTGCCCCAGGCCCAGGCGCTGTTGGTGCAGGTGGAACGGGCACGTCAGGCATTGGCGCGGTTGAAGGACGACATTTCTGGGCCGGTGCGTATGACGGTTCCGGTTTCGTTGGGTGAAACGTTCTTCGAGGGCTTGCTGATGGAGTTCGCTCGTACGTATCCCAATGTGCAGATCGAACTGGAGCTCAACAACGGTTACCGCGACCTGACCCGCGATGGTTTCGACCTGGCGATCCGTTCCGACGCCGCCATCGATGAGCGATTGGTGGCCCGGCCGTTGCTGGCGTGGCACGAAATGACCTGCGCCAGCCCGACCTATCTCGAACTCTATGGCGAACCCGAGACGCCCCAGGCCCTGGCCGAACATCGCTGCTTGTTGAACAGCCACTACAGCGGTCGGGAAGAATGGCTTTACCACCAGCAACACGAGCTGCTGCGGGTCCGGGTGTCGGGGCCGTTCGCCAGTAATCACTACAGCCTGTTGAAAAAAGCCGCTCTGGCCGGCGCCGGAATCGCCCGGCTGCCGTCGTATTTGCTGCATGAAGAGTTGGCCGACGGACGCCTGCACTGGCTGCTGCGCGACTACCAGACCCGGCGCATGCCGATGTACCTGGTGCACCCGTACCAGGGTGGACTGCCCAAGCGCACCCAGGTGCTGGCTGACTATCTGATTGACTGGTTCAAGCGCAGCGGCGAGGCGTTGGATCGGCTCAAGTAGTAATGGTCTCAACCTATTGGATAACCCTTGTGGGAGCGAGCCTGCTCGCGATAGCGGTGGGTCAGTCAACAACTGTATTGAAGCGGGTATCGCTATCGCGAGCAGGCTCGCTCCCACAGGAGTTTCCATTCGTAATCAATGGGCGTAACGCCTGGCAATCAGGTGATCGATCGACAACACCCCCGGCCCGCGCGCCATCAGGTAAAGCAATACCGCCGCCCAGGTGCCATGGGTCGGGTAGGCGTCCGGGTAGACGAACAGCTGGATGGTCAAGGTCATGCCCAGCAAGGCCAGCGCTGAAAAGCGTGTCGCCAGGCCAAGCAGGATCAGAACCGGGAAGACATGCTCGGCAGCGGCCGCCAGGTGCGCAGCCAGTTCCGGCGACAGCAACGGCAGGGCGTATTCGCTTTTGAACAGGGGAATGGTCGAGTCCGCCAGCCGTGGCAGACCGATCTGAAAGGTGCCGTCGAACAGATCGATGGCCAGGCCTTCGATTTTGGTCTGGCCGGATTTCCAGAACACCGCCGCAATCGAGAAGCGCGCGATGAAGGCGATCAGGCTGTGGGGGATTTTTTCCAGCCATTGGATGGAACCGGCAATCAGGGCGTTCATTTGGATATCTCTTCAGCCAGAAGGTGAGTGATGGCCTGGTGGCGGATGAGCCCCGCCAGGGTGTGTTCAAGGTCGAGGTCGATCGAGGCTTCAATGGCAGCGGTCAGGGACAGCCCTTGTTGCAGGGCGCTGATGAACTCATGGGCAGCGTGATTGATCGCGAACACTTGCACATCGAGGCCGTTGCGCAGCACCAAGGCGTTTTGTGCAGCGGACGCTTCGAACGGCACGGGCGTCTCGTGCTGATGGGCGGCCCAGATCGTCACCACGGCGAAGGGCGATCGCAGCAGCCGCAGTGACGGGTGCAGACCGATCTTCAGATGCCTTGTCTGTGTGGGAGACGACAGCGCCTCGACGATCCGTTCTTCGGCCATGGGCTCGGCGTCGGCGGCATGCCAGGCTTGCACGTGCAGTCGCTCCAGGCGGGCGACGTCCGCCAGGTACGGCACACAGGCGGCGGGTTCGAAGCCTTCGATGAACCCGGCAAAATCATCCCCGTAGTCGCTCATCACCGGGCTTCGCGGCGGTGCCGACTGGACGTAGACCCCAGCCATGCCTCGGAAAAACTCATCGCCCACCAGTTGCGCCACCACCGGGTAGTTGTCGGCCAGGGCGTTGATCAATGAGCTGAGCACGTTGTTGCGGTACACCGCGAAGCGGCTCTGCGGGTCGGCGCCATTGGCGCTGACCACGCCGGGTGGACATGCCTTGCGCGGGTCGAGCAGGGCGGCGGCGAATGCGTGCTGGCCGCTCATGGCCGGGCTCCGGCGGTGGCTAAAAGTTGATCGGCCTGGCGCGCTTCGGCCAGCAACATCTCCCATGGGGGGATGTGGTTGTCGCGCTCGATCAGCGTGGCTACCGGCCCGGTCCGCTCCAGTACCTGGAGATACAGTTGCCAGACGTCGTTGTCGATGGGCGCGCCGTGGTTGTCTATCAGCAGGCGTGCGCCGAGGCTGTCGGTGTCCTCGGCAAAGCCGGCCAGGTGAATTTCACCGGTCGCTTGCTGGGGCAGGGCGTCGAGGTAGGCCAGTGGATCGCGGCAGTGGTTGACGCACGAAACGTAGACGTTGTTCACATCCAGCAGCAGGCCGCAGCCGGTGCGCCGGATCACTTCGCTGATGAAGTGTGGCTCGTCGAGGGTCGAGGCCTCGAACGCCAGGTAGGTGGCCGGGTTTTCCAGCAACAGCGTACGTTTGAGGCTGGACTGCACCTGGTCGACGTGTTCGCAGACCCGGTCGAGGGTCGCTTCGTCGTAGGCCAGGGGGAGCAGGTCATTGAGGAACACCGGGCCGTGGCTGGACCAGGCCAGGTGTTCGGAAAAGGATTGGGGCTGATAGCGTTCGACCAATGCGGCCAGGCGCTGCAAATGCGCGACATCCAGCGGCCCCTCCCCACCGATCGACAGGCCGACGCCGTGTAGCGACAGCGGATACTGTTCGCGTATCCGCCCCAGGAAGTGATGAAGCGGCCCGCCGGCCACCATGTAGTTTTCCGCATGCACTTCGAAAAAGCCCAGGTCCGGTCGGGTCTGGAGCACCTCACGAAAATGCTCGCTCTTGAGCCCCAACCCTGCCCTTGGCGGCAGCCGGTTATCAGTGGCGAGGGCGGGGGGATTCAACATGGTGGCGGGCCTCAGGCAGATGCGATCAGGACTTGGCTTTGAACGCTTCGAGCTGGCCGAAACCAGTCGGGGAGGTTTTGCTTTCCATGGTGGTGCAAGTGCCTTTGGGTACCGATTTCCAGGCGTTGCCCTGATAGTCCATTTTTGCCGTACCGGCGCAGGTGGTGCCGGCACCGGCGGCGCAGTCGTTCTTGCCTTTGAGGGCAATGCCGAAGCATTTTTCCATGGTGTCGTCGGCTGCGTGGACGGTCGAGACGGCTGTCATGCTCAGGGCAGAACCCAGGGCCAGGACCAGGGCGGTGGCGGACAGGGTGCGGGTCGAAGCAGTCATGATGATTCTCCAGTCATTCAGGGAAATGAACCGGCGTTAGCGCCGGTCTGCTGAACTAGAGAGGGGAGGTGGGGGAGTGTTACAGCGGGCTACCGATATTTTTTCGGTTACCCAAACCCGTGGCGAGGGAGCAAGCTCGCGCTGGGACCTGTAGGAGCTGGCGAAGGCTCGGGCCGCGTTCGGACGATCTTTTGATCTTGATCTTTCGCTTTAGACTCAATTGTCCGGGACAAGATCGCAGCCTCGCTTCGCTCGACAGCTCCTACATTGGGCAATAAAAAACGGCCCGAAGGCCGTTTTTTTATTGCTGCAGACTCAACCGCCCAGGTACGCCTCGCGTACTTTCGGGTCGGTCAGCAGGGCTTCACCGGTGCCTTGCATCACCACGCGACCGTTCTCCAGAACGTACGCCCGGTCGGCGATTTTCAGCGCCTGGTTGGCGTTCTGCTCCACCAGGAACACCGTCACGCCATCCTTGCGCAGCTGTTCGATGATGTCGAAGATCTGCTGGATGATGATCGGTGCCAGGCCCAGGGAAGGCTCGTCGAGCAGCAGCAGCTTGGGCTTGCTCATCAGCGCACGGCCGATGGCGAGCATTTGCTGTTCGCCGCCGGACATGGTGCCGCCGCGCTGGGTGAAGCGTTCTTTCAGGCGTGGGAAAAGGTGCAGGACCTTGTCCATTTGTTCCTGATAGTCGCCCTTGTCGGTAAAGAATCCGCCCATGGCGAGGTTTTCTTCCACGGTCAGCCGGGCAAATACCCGACGACCTTCCGGCACCACCGCAATGCTCTTGCGCATGATCCGTGACGAGTCCTGGCCCACCAGTTCCTCACCCATGTAGCGGATGCTGCCGCTGTGGGCCTGGGGCGAACCGCAGAGCGTCATCAGCAGGGTGGATTTGCCGGCGCCGTTGGCACCGATCAGCGTCACGATTTCGCCTTGGCGGACTTCGACGTTGACGCTGTGCAAGGCCTGGATCTTGCCGTAGAAGGTGGAAACGTTTTCGAATTGCAGCATTTACGCTTCCCCCAGGTAGGCTTTGATCACTTCAGGATTGTCGCGGATCTGTTCCGGCGAGCCGTTGGCCAGGGGAGTGCCCTGGTTGATCACGACGATGTGGTCGGAAATGCTCATGACCAGCTTCATGTCGTGCTCGATCAGCAGCACGGTGACGTTGTGCTCCTCGCGCAGCACGCCGATCAGCGCTTTCAGGTCTTCGGTTTCCTTGGGGTTCAGGCCGGCGGCCGGCTCGTCGAGCATGAGGATCCGCGGACGGGTCATCATGCAGCGGGCGATTTCCAGGCGTCGTTGCTGACCGTAGGCCAGGGTCCCGGCGGTACGGTTGGCAAACTCCTTGAGGTTGACCTTGTCCAGCCAGTACTCGGCGTACTCCATGGCCTCGCGTTCGCTTTTGCGGAACGCCGGGGTTTTGAACAGGCCGGCAAAGAAGTTGGTGTTCAGGTGACGATGCTGGGCGATCAGCAGGTTTTCGACCGCCGTCATGTCCTTGAACAGCCGCACGTTCTGGAAGGTGCGCACCACACCCTTGCGGGCGATCTGGTGGCCGGGCAGGCCCTGGATCGGCTCGCCGTCCAGCACGATGGTGCCGCCGGTGGGCTGGTAGAAGCCGGTCAGGCAGTTGAACACGGTGGTCTTGCCCGCGCCGTTAGGTCCGATCAGCGCAACGACCTGTTTTTCTTTCACGGTCAGGGCCACGCCGTTGACCGCCAGCAAGCCGCCGAAGCGCATGCTTAAATTTTCAACTTTCAGGATCTCGCGGCTCATTTGCGCAGCTCCATGTGGGGGCGTTGCATAGGCAGCAGACCTTGAGGACGCCAGATCATCATCAGCACCATCAAGGCGCCGAACATCAACATGCGGTATTCGCTGAATTCACGCATCATTTCGGGCAGCAGGATCATCACGATGGCCGCCAGGATCACGCCCAACTGCGAGCCCATCCCGCCCAGTACCACGATGGCGAGGATGATCGCCGACTCGATGAAGGTGAAGGATTCCGGGGTCACCAGGCCTTGGCGAGCGGCAAAGAAACTGCCGGCAAAACCGGCGAACGCAGCACCGAGGGTGAAGGCCGACAGCTTGATGATCGTCGGGTTGAGACCCAGGGCACGGCAGGCGATTTCGTCTTCACGCAATGCCTCCCAGGCGCGCCCGATCGGCATGCGCAGCAGGCGGTTGATGACGAACAGCGCGGCCAGGGCCAGCAACAGGGCAACCAGGTAGAGGAAGATCACCTTGTTGATCGAGTTGTATTCCAGGCCGAAGTACTCGTGGAAGGTCTGCAGGCCTTCGGCGGCTTTACGTTCGAAGGTCAGGCCGAAGAACGTCGGTTTCTCGATGTTGCTGATCCCGTTCGGGCCACCGGTGATGTCGGTCAGGTTGCGCAGGAACAGACGGATGATCTCGCCAAAACCCAGGGTCACGATGGCCAGGTAGTCACCGCGCAAGCGCAGGACCGGGAACCCCAGCAGGAAACCGAAGGTGGCGGCCATCATCCCGGCGATCGGCAGGCAGATCCAGAAGCTCAGGCCGAAGTAGTGGGACAGCAGCGCATAGCTGTAGGCACCGACGGCGTAGAAGCCGACATAACCCAGGTCCAGCAGGCCGGCCAGGCCTACCACGATGTTCAGGCCAAGGCCGAGCATCACGTAGATCAGGATCAGCGTGGCGATGTCCACCGCGCCGCGGGAGCCGAAGAACGGCCAGACCAGGGCCACGACGATCAGGCCCAGGACGATCCAGCGCTGGGTCGATGGCAGGGTCAGGAAGTTGCTGGCCTTGGCCGGGATCACCGGCAGGCCGGGCGACGACTTCCACATGGCGCTGATCTGCGTGCTGAACAGCACACGCAGGAACATCAGCAGCGAACACACGGCGATGGTCGCCAGGATGGCCGGGCTGGTGCCATGCACTTCCAGGTTGATACCGACGATGGTCAGTTTAAGACCCAGTACCGGGTAGGCCACGGCCCAGACCAGCAGGGCGCTGAAGAGCGCCGATTTGAGATGCCTAGTCATACTTTCTCAACCTCCGGGCGGCCCAGGATGCCGGTCGGCCGGAATAACAGAACCAGAACCAACAAGCCGAATGCCACGACGTCCTTGTACTGGTCGCCGAAGATGTCGGCGCCAAAGGCTTCCGCCACGCCCAGCACCAGCCCGCCGAGCATCGCGCCGGGAATGCTGCCGATGCCGCCCAGTACCGCGGCGGTGAAGGCTTTCAGGCCGACGAGGAAGCCGGCGTTGGGGTTGATCACGCCGTATTGCATGCTCAACAGCACCGCGGCGATGGCCGCCAGGGCCGCACCGATGACGAAGGTCAGGGCGATGATGTTGTTGGTGTTGATGCCCAGCAGGTTGGCCATCTTGATGTCCTCGGCACAGGCGCGGCAGGCGCGGCCCAGGCGGGAACGGGAGATGAACAGCGTCAGGCCGAGCATGGCGACCAGGGTCACCACGAACACCACGATTTGCATGTAGGAAATCAGCACTTCATGTGCCCCGCCTGGCCCGATGGCAAAGTTGCCCGGAATCAGGTTGGGTATGGATTTGTCCTTGGAGTCTTGCGAAAGCAGTACCGTGTTCTGCAGGAAGATCGACATGCCGATGGCGGAAATCAGCGGGATCAGACGGTTGCTGCCGCGCAGGGGGCGGTAGGCGATCCGTTCGATGCTGTAGCCATAGGAGCTGGTGACGACGATGCTCGCGATGAAAGCCGCGGTCATCAACAGCGGGACACTGTCGAGTCCCATCATGGCCAGCCCGGCGATGGCGATGAACGCCACGTAGGAGCCGATCATGTACACCTCGCCGTGGGCGAAGTTGATCATTCCAATGATGCCGTAAACCATCGTATAGCCGATGGCGATCAGGGCATACGTGCTGCCAACGGTCAGGCCGTTAACCAGCTGCTGGAAGAAGTGATAGATGTCAGGCATTACAGCGCTCCTAAAAACCTGATACGCATTTCACTGGTGGAGTCATTTTCCCGCCCGGGTCCCGTGGATCTGCATCCACTTCGAACACGAGGTTTGCCAGCGAACCGCTGATGACGGTTTTGAGATTTTCAGGTGGGGAGACTGGCGGATCACGCCAGCGCGGCCCAATACATTTAAAACAAAGCCCACGGCACGCCGTGGGCTTTATTGGCAGTCAGTCAGGCCAGGCCTTACTGAGGCGAAGCTTCGGTTTTAGGTTTGCCGAAGTGCCACTCGTAGACCACGAACTTGAAGTCCTTCAGGTCGCCCTTCGCATCGAAGCTCAGGTCACCGGTTGGGGTCTTGAAGGTGCCGGCGTGGATGGCTTCAGCCACTTTGGCCGCGTCTTCGCTCTTGGCTGTGGTGATGGCCTGGGCAATCACCTGGACAGCGGAGTAGGACGGGAACACGAACGGACCGCTTGGGTCTTCTTTCTTGGCCTTGAACGCGTCAGCCAGGGCGACGTTGGCCGGATCCTGGTCGAAGGATTTCGGCAGGGTCACCAGCAGGCCTTCGGAAGCGTCCTTGGCGATCTGCGAGATGGAGTCGTTACCCACGCCTTCCGGACCCATGAACTTGGCCTTCAGGCCTTTTTCCTGGGATTGACGCAGGATCAGGCCCAGCTCCGGGTGGTAGCCGCCGTAGTAGACGAAGTCGACGTTGGCTTGCTTGAGCTTGGCGATCATCGAGGAGAAGTCTTTGTCGCCGGCGTTCACGCCTTCGAAGACGGCAACCTTGACGCCTTTGTCTTCGAGGGTTTTCTTCACGGCGCTGGCGATGCCTTCACCGTACTGCTGCTTGTCGTGCAGGACTGCAACGACTTTCGGCTTGACGTGGTCGGCGATGTAGTTGCCGGCCGCAGGACCCTGGGCGCTGTCCAGGCCGATGGTGCGGAAGATCATCTTGTAGCCGCGAGCGGTGATGTCCGGGCTGGTAGCCGCCGGGGTGATCATGATCACGCCTTCGTCTTCATAGATGTCCGAAGCGGGCTGGGTGGAGCTGGAGCACAGGTGGCCGACCACGAACTTGATGCCGTCGTTGACGACTTTGTTCGCGACCGCGACCGCTTGTTTTGGATCACAGGCGTCATCGTATTCAACGGCGACGAGTTGCTTGCCGTCGACGCCGCCCTTGGCGTTGATCTGTTCGATGGCCATTTTCGCGCCGCTGAACTGCATGTCGCCGTATTGGGCTACAGGGCCGGTCTTCGGGCCGGCGATGCCGATCTTGATGGTGTCGGCGGCAAACGAATGGCTGGCAACCCCGGCCAGAACCATAGCGGCAAACAGTTTGGAAATCTGCTTAGTAGCCTTAGTCATAGTGCTCCACTCATGCTGTTGTAGTTTTTATAGTCCTGGCGCCGTAGCAGCAGAACCGGGTCAGATATCTTGGATATCCTCGCGGAAAATGCCCCCGGCAACTGTACCGGTACAGTGTAGAGCGCCGATTGTTGGCAAGGGAAGCTGGCGCTTGGGGGCAAAACCTGAGGGTGTCGCTTAATTGAAAGAAAAAGACAGAATGGCGGCGGGGTTTGTCCGGTCATATCGGCAATCCTTGGCTTTCCTGCACTTTTCAATCGGTACTGCAATTGCTACCGGGTTTTTCTGCCAGACCACCGACGTTATCATTCGCGCCGATTTCTTTTCCGGACAGGTCCCATGAATCAAGAACCTAGCACCCTCTATGCCAAGCTGCTTGGTGAAACCGCATCCATTACCTGGAAAGAGCTGGAGCCGTTCTTTGCCAAGGGTGCCCTATTGTGGGTCGATCCGGCACTGGATTTGATCGCCGCCGCCGAGGCTGTTGCCCAGGACGAAGGTACCAAAGTCGCCGCCTGGCTGGCCGCCGAGCAGCTCGCCAAGCTGTCTGAAACGCGGGCGCTGGATTTTCTGGAACGCGATCCGCAGCTTTGGGCGGTGGTGGTTTCGCCCTGGATTATGATCCAGGAAAGGGCGTCGAACTGATCGATGCACCAAGTTGGTTCGTGTTCGGGTGGGCAAGAAAGTGTGTAGGTGAGTAGCGTGATGGCGTCCTGCCGTGGCGAAACGCCACAGGGGAGGGTGACGTATACGTAACGGGAACAGTTTATGGAGCAGCCTTTGGGCTGCTCAATTGTTTCTGGATGTAGTGCAGATCAAAAGATCGTCCGAACGCGGCCCGAGCCTTCGGCAGCTCCTACAGGGGCGCGCTGCGAATTCAAGTGAACCGCAGCCTGTAGGAGCTGCCGAAGGCTGCGATCTTTCAAGACTTACCTCAATACGTCCTGCCAGTATGGTTATTAAGCGAAATAACCTTGGTCTTGCCAATGCGGTGACGGTAGATCTCGCGCAGGTACTTGATGGATTTCTTCACGCAGTCGCGGGACAAGCGGATGTCGTTGATCGAGACGAACTTGTCCTTGTCGTTGATCAGCTCGCGATACTTCTTCTCATACATCGGCTTGATCGCGTACC
Organism: Pseudomonas sp. Root401; assembly: GCF_001425105.1. NCBI lineage: Bacteria > Pseudomonadati > Pseudomonadota > Gammaproteobacteria > Pseudomonadales > Pseudomonadaceae > Pseudomonas > Pseudomonas sp. Root401. Next base: position 63,479 of record NZ_LMDO01000008.1, read on the forward strand.
AGTTGGTGTCGAGGATCTTCGCCGGGTTTTCGAATTCGTTGAGCAGGTCGTCGATGCGCGCTTCGTCGAAGTCTTCATTGATGATGAAGTCCAGGATCGAGTTGTCCAGGGTGTCATCGAAGCGGTACGGGGTGCGGGCGAAGCAGCGTTTGATGAAGGCCACGATCAGGGTCAGGAAGTCGTCCGACAGGCACGGGCTCTTGGCGATCAGGGTAGTCAGCGACAGGTTCGCCGACGCGCCGATCACCAACGCGTAACGCTTGAGGGTGGTGTTGGGGAACAGGCTGTTGAGGTGGGTCTTGAGCCGGTTCAGGTCCATGTAGGACAGCTTGTAGTCCTTGGGCAAGGAAACGATGGACACCACCGACGAGCAGTTCTTGAAGAAGTGCAGGTCATGCAGGGCGGCTGCGTCGTAGCCGGAATTCTTGTACTGCTCCAGCGAGGCGCGGTAGCGCTTGGATTCGATCGGCAACAGGCTGATGCCTTCGATGGCCTGGGTGACCTTGTTGAAGTGCGGCAGGTCGATGGAGCGGAAGAACAGGTCGTCGATGTTCAGGCGTGGCGGCTCTTTCTCGAACACCTTGAACTTGTCGCCGCTCGGCGCCGGGGTTTCCGGGACGACGGACTCGGCGTAGGCAATTGCCACCGGGCCGGCCAGGCTCATGAACAGGTCGTTGGCGTCCAGGCGAATGGTTTCGCCAATGTCGATGCCGGCACGGCGGAAGTAGTTCTGATCGTAGTCGGTGGTAACCGCCTGGGCCGTCAGGATGTTGAAGATCTGCTGGGAGATGTACTGGTTGGCGTGTTTCTCCATGGCATTGACATCGATGTTCTGGATGTTGCCGTCATCGCTTTCTTCGGCGTAGCGCATGATGTCGTTGGAGATCAGCATCATCGCGTTCCAGGGGCGGATACGGCCCATCACGCTGGCTTCGCTGCTGTCTTCGTTGGCGAAGTTGTACGAGAAATCCCATTCTTCCGACAGGTACTTGCACAGCAGGCGTCCGGCGTTGATGTGCAAGGCTTCGGACATTTCGCTGCGGTGGTCGGAAATATTCGGAAGTACGCAGATGCCGCTGGTGAAAATCGGTTCGAAGACGAAGGAATGACCGCTCTTGCTGTCGTGTTCGTCCATCGGCTTGGTGTCGAACGTCTTGTTCATGTATGAGTATTGCTGGGCCAGGCCGAACTCCGAGGCCATGCCTGAACCGGTACCGCCGCCGGCACTGAAGATCGAGAAGTACAGGCGCGACTGGTTGGCCTTGATGCCGCAGCTGTCGATCAGGTACGAGTGGATCATTTTCCAGTCGGGGCTGGAGAACCGCTGGGTGTCCTTGTTCAGGATGATCTTGGCCAGGTACTGGCCCAGGATCGGCGCGTTACCGGCGCCACCGGCGTGGACTTCCGAGAGGTCCATGATCTTCATTTTGCTGTAGTCGCGCAAAAAGCCGCTTTTCTCGCCCTTGCGCGAGAAACGGATACGCCCGGCGATGTCCTTGTCCAGGTCGCCGAGCATCACCAGCGGTTCCACCAGGAACACCGGTTTGCTGGCCTTGCTGGTGCCCAGGCGCAGGTTGTTGCGGATCCACTGCGCGGGACTGTAGCCCTTGTCGCTGTAGGCCTTGTCTTCGGCGTTGAATTCGTTGAGGTAGAACTTGCGGGCGTTGTACACCAGCTCCGCCACGTCCAGGGCGATGTTGGAGCCGCAGCGCCCCAGGCCGATCAGGCACACCGACGGGAACTCCTGCTGGGCGCGGTCGCTCTCGTCCTCTACCAGATGGGGCGGGCGCGGGAACACCGCGTCGCGCAGGCCATCGAGGTTGTCGAGGATCCGGTCGGTGTTGGTTTCGGTGAAATACAGATACTGCTGAGTCGACAGGGGACGCGAGCTGCTCGATGGTTTCGAGACTTCAGGGCCGTTGGCGGCCGGGCTCAGGGTCAGATCGGATACCGCAGTGGCTGTTTTTTTGGAAGTCATTGTGCGCCATATGCCTGAACTGGTTGGTTCGACGAGTCGCTGTCATCGAACCATCGCGGATGGGAGCTCGCGTCCGTGGATGGCGCGAAGGTCGGCCCCGAGCGTCCAGGGCTATAGCCTGAGCGCCGCTCGAGAGATTCTTTCCTGATAGGTTGAATCGGCCACCGGAAGATGATCTTTAATCAGGAATGGGCGAAATGATGGCAATTGTTACAGGAAATTGACCGTTATCAAGAAACGCGCCGCTCGCCATGGGTGGGTATCAGCCGTGCGAATGATTGGAGACAGCCTGCGCGCCGCTGTCTAGATTGCAGATTCCGCTAATGCTCCATAACAATAAAAGAGACGGACCCATGCAGAACTCGACCCAAGCGGCGAATGCCTGGCGCATTCTGTTCCTGTTGTTCCTGGCCAACCTGTTCAACTTCTTCGACCGCACCATCCCGGCGATCATCATCGAGCCGATCCGCATGGAGTGGAGCCTCAGCGACTTCCAGATCGGCATCATCGGCACCGCTTTCACCATCGTCTACGCCATTGCCGGGTTGCCATTGGGACGCATGGCCGATACCGGTTCGCGCAGCAAGTTGATGGGCTGGGGCCTGGCGACCTGGAGCGCGCTGACGGCGGTCAACGGCCTGGTGGGCAGTTTCTGGGCGTTCCTGGTGGTGCGCATGGGCGTCGGGATCGGCGAGGCGAGTTATGCGCCGGCGGCCAACTCACTGATTGGCGATCTGTTTCCGGCCCATCGCCGGGCGCGGGCCATGGGCATCTTCATGCTGGGCCTGCCGATTGGCTTGCTGCTGGCGTTCTTCACCATCGGCGCGATGGTCAAGGCCTTCGACAGCTGGCGCGCGCCGTTCTTTATCGCGGCTGTGCCAGGCTTGGTGCTGGCGCTATTCATGTTCTTCATCAAGGAACCCAAGCGCGGCGCGGCGGAAACCGTGCAGGTGTCCCAGGAAAAGATCGACCGGCCAATCCGTCGGGTATTGGCAATTCCCACTTTCCTGTGGCTGGTGCTGGCCGGGTTGTGCTTCAACTTCGCAACCTATGCCTGCAACTCCTTCCTGGTGCCAATGCTGCAACGCTATTTCCTGATGCCGTTGCACGAGGCGGCGGTGGCGACCGGGATCATGGTGGGTGTGACCGGGCTGTTCGGCTTGACCCTCGGCGGCTGGATCGCCGACAAGATTCACCAGCGCGTGCCCAGTGGTCGCTTGCTGTTCGCCGCGTTCAGCCTGGTGATCTCGACGCTCACCACTGCCTGGGCATTGCATGCCGGGCGGATTGAAATCGGTGTGTTCGTCGCGGTGTTCAGTGTTGGCTGGTTGTTCGCCTATACCTTTTATACCTGCGTGTACACGGCGATCCAGGACGTGGTCGAGCCGCGCCTGCGGGCCACGGCGATGGCGCTGTTCTTCGCCGGCCTGTACTTGCTCGGTGGCGGATTGGGGCCGGTAGTGGTGGGCGGTTTGTCCGACTACTTCGCCCGCACGGCCATGGCCGCGGCTGGAGTCGACCAGATGACCGAGGCGTTCAAGGCCATCGGCCTGCATGACGCGATGTACCTGATTCCGGTGGCGCTGTTCCTGACCATGGTGTTCCTGTTCCTGGCGTCACGTTGTTTTGTGCGTGATGCCAAGCGGATGAAGGATGGGATGAGCGCGGTGGTGGTGCCCGGAGGTGTCGTGGCGACGGCCTAAAGAGATTTTGTGGCAATGATGCTGATCGTTCCCACGCTCTGCGTGGGAACGCCTCGACGGACGCTCTGCGTTCGGCTCTGCAGGGACGCGGAGCGTCCCGGGCTGCATTCCCACGCAGAGCGTGGGAACGATCATGTGCTAGCGGACCTTCTCATCTCGCCCACGCAGCAAGCGGTTGGGCATCACCAGCGCCGCGGCCAACCCCAACAGCGACACTGCCGCGCTGATCACCAGCAAATGCCGGAACGTCGCCTGCAATTCCTGGCGCAAGGCGTTCTGCGCCTCGCCCGGGGCGGCGTTCAGGCCGTCGAGCAAGACGTTGCCGGAATGCCCTTCGCCGATCAGCGACGCGCTGGCGAGCTGGGCGAAGCTTGAATCCTGCAGCAAGGCCAGCAGCAACGCGGACATCAGTGCCACGCCCACCGCGCCGCCAAGGGAGCGGAACAGGTTGGTGGTGCTGGTGGCGACGCCGATGTCTTGTTGGTGTACGGCGTTCTGCGCACCCACCAGCGAAGTGGGAAACTGCATGCCGGAGGCGATGCCGCTGAGCAGCATGAACAGGCTGCTCAGCCAGAGCGCGGCGGGCGGGGTGAAAGCCATGCCGAGGATAGCGAGCGGGAAGAGCAGGGCGCCGCTCAGGATCATCGGCTTGTAGCGCCCCGTGACCGAGGTCCGGCGTCCGGCGAAATACGCGCCGATCGGCAGCCCGATTGCCAGCGGCAACAAGTGCAACGCCGCACTGTCGGCGCCGGCGCCGGTCACGCTCTGGAAGCGCAACGGCACCAGCACCGTCAGGGAAATTGCCTGGAAACTGGTGAAGAACACCGTGCACCAACACAGCACCGCATCGCGGTTGGCGAACAGGTGCATCGGCAACAACGGCTCCCGCGCCCGGCGCTCGTGCCAGGCGAACACCCCCAGCGCCGCGCCTGCGCAACCCAGCAATCCCAGCACTTCACGGCTGTACCAGGCATGACCCTGGCCGACCTGGGTGATCCCCAACAGCAGCGCCGTCAGGCCGATGATCAGCAACACGGTGCCCAGGTAATCGATGATCGGCGTGCGTTGCGGCACCGGCAGCCCGACCAGGCTGCGTCGGGCCACCCACCAGGCCACCAGGCCCAGCGGCAGGTTGATCCAGAACACCCAGCGCCACGACAGGTACTCGGTCATGTAGCCGCCGAGCACCGGCCCGGCGACGCTGGCCACCGCGTACATACTGCTGAAATAACCCTGGTAGCGGCCGCGTTCGCGGGGCGGGATGATGTCGCCGATGATCGCCTGGCTCACCGAAATCATCCCGCCGGCGCCGATGCCCTGGAAAATCCGCGCCAGCACCAGTTGTTCCATGTTTTGTGCCAGGCCGCAGAACAGCGAGGCCAGGGTGAACAGGCCCATGCCGAACAGCATCAGCGGCCGGCGACCGTAGAGGTCGCCGAGCTTGCCGTAGATCGGCACCGCCACGGTCATGGCGACCATGTAGCCGGAAATCACCCAGGCCAGCAGGCTGACGTCGGCAAACTGTGCGGAGATGGCCGGCATCGAGACGGCGACGATGGTCTGGTCCAGCGCACCCAGGAAAATCGCCAGCATCAGGGCTGCCAGCACGCTGCGGATGGCCGGTTTTGGGGCTTGGAGCGTATTGAACTGAGTCAAGGCAGAACCTGCGGGCATCGCGCCGGAGAGGCAAAATGGACGAAACCCGCAGTTTAAGTCGATAGGCGACTATTCGATAGCCTCGTAAGGAAGTCCGACGTAATTTTCCGCGATAGTCTTGCGACCGGCCTCGGAGTCGACGAAATATTCCAGCTCGGCTTCGCTGATGCGCTGGTTGAAGGCATCGTCGTCGAAGCGGTGCAGCATCGACGTCATCCACCAGGAAAACCGCTCGGCCTTCCAGACGCGCCGCAGGCAGATGGCCGAATACTTCTCCAGCAGATCCACACGGCCGTCGCGATAGACCTTGAGCAGGATGTTGAACAGCGTGCTGACATCGCTGGCCGCCAGGTTCAGCCCCTTGGCGCCGGTGGGCGGGACGATGTGGGCCGCGTCGCCCACCAGGAACATCCGCCCATACTGCATCGGCTCGACCACGAAGCTGCGCAGCGGGGCGATGCTTTTTTCGATGGACGGGCCGGTCACCAGGGCCTCGGCCAGGTCGGCGGGCAGGCGGTTTTTCAGTTCATCCCAGAAGCGCTCGTCCGGCCAGTCGGCGACTTGTTCCTCGGCGGGTACTTGCAGGTAATAACGGGTGCGGGTCTTGGAGCGCATGCTGCACAAGGCAAAACCGCGTGCGTGGCGAGCGTAGACCAGTTCTTCGTGGACTGGCGGGGTGTCGGCCAGCACGCCGAGCCAGCCAAACGGGTAGACGCGTTCGAAGACCTTGAGTTTTTCCGCAGGAATGGACTGTCGCGCCACGCCGTGGAAACCGTCGCAACCGGCAATGTAGTCGCAGTCCAGGCGCCAGGTTTCCCCTTCATGCTCGAAGATCACGAAAGGGTTTTCGGTTTGCATGTCGTGGGGCTGGGCATTGCTGGCCAGGTACAGGGTCCGGGCGCCGGCGGCTTCGCGGGCGGCCATCAAGTCGCGGGTCACTTCGGTCTGGCCGTAGACCATGACATTTTTACCACCGGTCAGCCCTTTGAGGTCGATGTGCACCCGCCGATCGTTGAGTACCAGTTCAAAACCGTCATGGGGCAGGCCTTCGGTGTCCATGCGCTGGCCAACGCCAGCCTGGCGCAACAGTTCGACCATGCCTTGCTCCAGCACACCGGCGCGGATGCGGCTCAGTACGTATTCCGGGGTCTGGCGTTCGAGGATGACAGTGTCGATCCCTGCGTTGTGCAGCAACTGGCCGAGCAGCAGGCCAGAGGGGCCGGCACCGATAATAGCGACTTGGGTCTTGAGGGTTTTCATTGTTGTTATGACTCGCACGAAGCACGCGACCAGGGTCGGTGTTGATTATTAGAAATCGAGTGCCTACATTTTTCGCTTGCGGACCTGTCAGTTGAAGGGGAAAACTGAGCCGATACCTGTTCTTTTTACCAATTGGTGCGATTATCGCCCGCAACCCCAGGCCCGGATCCACGTTATGAAAAAACCTGACCTGCCTTCGATCCCGGTGTTCAAGCTCTATGGCGAGAGCCAGGAATGGCCGACGCCGGACTTGTTGCACTGCGAGACCATCTCCAAGCGCAGTCGCGAGCATCAATGGGAAATCAAGCCTCATCGGCATGCCGATCTGTGCCAGTTGTTGTTTGTCTTCAAGGGCCAGGCGGAGCTGGAAATCGAGGGCCGGCGCACGCTACTCACCGAGCCGGCCGTGCAGATCCTGCCGCCGCTGTCGGTCCATGGCTTTCGTTTTTCCGAGGATGTGGAAGGTTACGTGGTGACCCTGGCGGCGCCGCTGGTCACGCACCTGCAAGCGCAACTGGGGCATTCGGTCAACGTCCTGGCCCAGGCCGAAAGCTACCCCGCCCTTGAGAATGCCGAGTACCTCAATAGCCTGTTCAGCGCCTTGCAGAATGAGTACGTGGGGCATCAACCGGCGCGGGAAATGCTGATGCATGCGCTGGTCAGCGTGATCATGGTCTGGGTCAGCCGCCAGGTGATGCAGCGCCACACCCAGGCCCAGCGCCCGCAACGGGCCCGGGAATACCTCAACGGTTTCATTCAGTTGGTGGAAGAAACCTATCGCGAGCACGTCAAGGTCGAGGACCTGGCCCATCGCCTGGGCATTTCCGTGTCGCACCTCAACGGCACCTGTCGGGAACTGGCGGGGCAACCGGCGTTGCAGATCATGCATGAGCGCCAGTTGCTGGAAGCCAAGCGCCTGCTGACCTATACCGGCATGACCATCTACGAGATTTCCGAAATGCTCGGGTTTTCCGACCCGACCAACTTCACCCGGCTGTTCCGTCGGCGCGTCGGCATCTCGCCCAAGGCGTTCCGGGACCGGCTCAAGACCGATCAACAGGACGACTGACCACGCCTCAGCGCAGGGCGTTCAGGGTTGCGCTGTGGGGGATGCACCGTTCGAAGTTGCAACTGGCGTATTCACGGGGCAGTTGCCTGGCCTGCTCGACCCGGTAGGCCGCAGTGCCGTACAGCGCAAGCGTGGCGGCGCAGGTGACAAAAATGGCGAGGCGTCTTCTTGTTTTAATGTTCATGGCGGTGACCTCTGAACGAATACCCGGGGGGTACTACTTTCAGAATAGGTCAGCCGTGGCGAGTTGCCAGCCTGGCAGGCTTTGTGTGTAACCCGATATTCAGAACACTGATATCCCTTATGGGAGCGAGCTTGTGGGAGCAAGGCTTGCCCGCGATGCAAACACCTCGGTGTAACTGATAGACCGAGGCGATGCCATCGCGGGTAAGCCTTGCTCCCACAGGTCTGCTCCCACAAACAGGGGTAGAGGGTTTCGGGCGGTTATTCCAGGTGTTCTGGCTTCATCGGGTCGCCTGGCTTGACGTCCAGTTGCTTGCGCACGTCTTCGAACATTTCGTCGTAGTACTTGTGCATCGAGCCGATGCTCGCGGTCTTGGGCAAGCCGTATTTCTGGGCGATGCGCGTGGCATGGCGGGCGAAGTCGAAGGCCTGGTCCTTGGCCAGGAAGAACGTCTCGTCCAGGGTCTTGTCCTCGATGGTGCCATGCACCCGGAACGACATGCCCGTGCCCTCCTTGCCGTCCTGGTCGACCTTGTAGTCGATGCACAGGTTGTAGCTGAAATCGTCCTTGTTCAGCGCATGGCGCTCCATGTGCAGGTGTCCGGGTTCAAACATGGCCATAAGCAACTCTCCTTTGAAGGCATGGGGAGTAGGGCAGACCCTGGATCCGCCCCGCAAGTTTCCTGTTATCGATAAGCGATGCCAGGTGTCGCCGTGCTGATGCGGGTGCCGGCCTTGCCCTGGACGATCGCTTCGATGTCCGAGAGTGAACCGATCACCGCGACCTTGCCAGTGTTGCGCGCGAATTCGCAGGCCGCCTGTACCTTCGGCCCCATGGAGCCGGCGGCGAAGCCGAGCTTTTCCATTTCGTCGGGGTGGGCCTGGGCGATGGCTTTCTGGGTCGGCTTGCCGAAGTCGATGTACGCGGCGTTGACGTCGGTGGCGATCACCAGCAGATCGCTTTCCAGCTGTTCGGCGAGCAGCGCCGAGCACAGGTCCTTGTCGATCACCGCTTCCACGCCTTGCAGCTTGCCGTCGGCGTCGTACATCGTCGGGATGCCGCCACCGCCGGCACAGATCACGATGCTGCCCTTTTCCAGCAGCCATTTGATCGGGCGGATTTCAAAGATGCGCTTGGGCCTGGGGCTTGCCACCACGCGGCGGAACTTGTCGCCGTCGGGGGCGATGGACCAGCCCTTTTCCGCCGCGAGTTTTTCCGCCTCGCTCTTGCTGTAGACCGGGCCGATGGGCTTGCTGGGCTTCTGGAAGGCCGGGTCGTTGCCATCCACTTCGACCTGGGTCAGCAGCGTGGCGAAGGGGACTTCGAAGTCCAGCAGATTGCCCAGTTCCTGTTCGATGATGTAGCCGATCATGCCTTCGGTTTCGGCGCCGAGCACGTCCAGCGGATACGGCGTGACCGAGGTGTAGGCCGCCGCCTGCAACGACAGCAGGCCGACCTGCGGGCCGTTGCCGTGGGCGATGACCAGTTGGTTGCCAGGGTGGATTTTCGCGATCTGTTCGGTCGCGGTGCGGATGTTGATGCGTTGATTGTCTGCGGTCATGGGTTCACCCCGACGCAGGAGGGCGTTACCGCCCAGGGCAACGACGATACGCATGGTGCTGTCCTTTCAAAAATGGAACGAGAACGCAGTGATGATCGTTCCCACGCTCTGCGTGGGAACGCCGCCCGGGACGCTCCGCGTCCCTGTGACGCAGAGCGTCACCGGATGCATTCCCACGCAGAGCGTGGGAACGATCACTCTTCAAGCGCCTAGATATCCGCCAACGCCGACACCAGGATCGCCTTGATGGTGTGCATGCGGTTTTCCGCTTGCTCGAAGGCGATGTTGGCCGGCGATTCGAACACTTCCTCGGTCACTTCCACGCCATTGGCCAGGTTCGGATAACGGGCGGCGATGTCCTTGCCGACCTTGGTTTCGCTGTTATGGAACGCCGGCAGGCAGTGCATGAACTTCACCCGCGGGTTGCCCGAGGCTTTCATCATTTGCGCGTTGACCTGGTAGGGCAGCAATTGCTCGATGCGCTCATCCCAGGCTTCCACCGGCTCACCCATGGACACCCAGATGTCGGTGTGGATGAAGTCCACGCCCTTGACGGCTTCCTTCGGGTCTTCGGTGATGGTGAGGCGCGCGCCACTTTCGGCGGCGAAGGCCTGGCACTGGTCGATGAAGTCCTGGTGCGGCCACAAGGCTTTCGGCGCGCCGATACGCACGTCCATGCCCAGTTTGGCGCCGATCATCAGCAGCGAATTACCCATGTTGTAGCGGGCATCGCCCAGGTAGGCGTAGCTGATGTCATGCAGCGGCTTGTCGCTGTGTTCGCGCATGGTCAGGGTGTCGGCGATCATTTGGGTGGGGTGGAATTCGGCGGTCAGGCCGTTGAATACCGGCACCCCGGCGAACTTGGCCAGTTCCTCGACGATCTCCTGTTCGAAGCCTCGGTATTCGATGGCGTCGAACATCCGGCCCAGGACCCGGGCGGTGTCTTTCATGCTTTCCTTGTGCCCGATCTGCGACGACACCGGGTCGATGTAGGTGACGTGGGCGCCCTGGTCATGGGCCGCGACTTCGAAGGCGCAGCGGGTGCGGGTCGAGGTCTTTTCGAAGATCAGCGCGATGTTCTTGCCCTTGAGGTGCTGCTGTTCGGTGCCGGTGTACTTGGCACGCTTGAGGTCGCGGGACAGGTCCAGCAGAAAGTGCAGCTCGCGGTTGGTGTGGTGCATCAGACTCAGCAGGCTGCGGTTGCGCATGTTGAACGCCATGATGTGGATCTCCTCAGGTGTAGGTTATCCCCGGGGCCGGTCTCTGCCGTGGGATGCAGAGCAGTGCCGGCCCTGGCTCAAAGGTTAGTAATCGATCGGGTCGCGGATGATCGGGCAGGTCATGCAGTGACCACCGCCACGGCCCCGGCCCAGTTCGCTGGCACTGATGGTGATGACTTCCACACCGGCCTTGCGCAGCAGGGTGTTGGTGTAGGTGTTGCGGTCGTAGCCGATCACCACGCCCGGCTCCACGGCCACCACGTTGTTGCCGTCGTCCCATTGTTCGCGTTCGGCGGCGAAGCTGTTGCCACCGGTTTCCACCACTCGCAGCGCTGGCAGCTTGAGGGCCGCGGCCACGGTGTCGAGGAAGCTGCTGTCCTCGCGGCGCACGTCGATGCCGCCGGGTTTGCTCTCGTCAGGGCGCAGGGAGAAGGCGACGATCTGGCTCACCACTTCCGGGAAAATCGTGACCAGGTCGCGGTCGCAGAAGCTGAACACGGTGTCCAGGTGCATGGCGGCGCGGGATTTCGGCAAGCCGGCGACGATCACCCGCTCCACGGCCTTGTGCTTGAACAGATTCAGCGCCAGTTGGCCGATGGCTTGGCGGGACGAGCGCTCGCCCATGCCGATCAGCACCACGCCGTTACCGATGGGCATCACGTCGCCGCCTTCGAGGGTGGCGTTGCCGTGATCCTGGTCCGGGTCGCCGTACCAGACCTGGAAGTCAGCCTGGGTGAACTCGGGGTGGAATTTGTAGATGGCGCTGGCCAGCAGGGTTTCCTGGCGGCGTGCTGGCCAATACATAGGGTTCAGGGTTACGCCGCCGTAGATCCAGCAAGTGGTGTCGCGGGTGAACTGGGTGTTGGGCAGCGGCGGCAGGATGAAGCTGGAGTGCCCGAGGAAGTCGCGGAACATCTGGATGGTCTTGCCACCGAAGCTGTCCGGCAGGTCATCGGCCGAGACGCCGCCGATCAGGAATTCGGCGATATGACGCGGCTCCAGGCTGCGCAGCCACGAACCGACTTCGTTCACCAGGCCAAGGCCCACCGAGTTGGCGGTGATCTTGCGCTGCAGGATCCAGTCCAGGGCTTCGGGGATGGCGACGATGTCGGTCAGCAGGTTGTGCATTTCCAGTACGTCGATGTCACGCTCGCGCATCTTGGTGACGAAATCGAAATGGTCGCGCTTGGCCTGGTTGACCCAGATCACATCGTCGAACAGCAGTTCGTCGCAGTTGTTCGGGGTCAGCCGCTGGTGGGCCAGGCCTGGGGAGCACACCATGACTTTACGTAGTTTGCCGGCTTCGGAATGCACGCCGTATTTCACTTTTTCCGTGGTCATTACAAATCCTCCAGTTAGAACAATCAGCCAACTACAAGGTCAGGAAGCCGTCGTAGAGCCCGTAGGCCGCCACCAGGGCGCCTGCGATCACTGCGGCGAAAATCAGCTTCTCGACAGAGGTGAAAATCGGTTTGCCCAGCTCGCGCTTGGCCTTGGCGAACAGGATCGCGCCGGGGGCATAGAGCAGGGCGGAGAGCAGCAGGTACTTGATGCCGCCGGCATACAGCAGCCACACCGCATAGATCAGGGCGATGGCGCCTATGGCCAGGTCTTTGCGGCGCTCGGCCGCGAAGCCTTCGTAGGTCTCGCCGCGCACCGCCAGCAACACGGCGTAGGCCGCAGACCACAGGTACGGCACCAGAATCATCGAGGTGGCGAGGTAGATCAGTGACAGGTAAGTGCTGGCCGAAAACAGGGTGATGACCAAAAACACCTGGACCATCGCGTTGGTCAGCCACAGGGCGTTGGCTGGTACGTGGTTGGCGTTTTCCCGGCGCAGGAACTCGGGCATGGTGTGGTCTTTGGCGGCGGCGAACATGATTTCGGCGCACAGCAGCACCCAGGACAGCAGGGCGCCGAGCAGCGAGATGATCAGGCCGACGCTGATCAGCACCGCGCCCCAGTGACCCACGACATGCTCCAGCACGGCGGCCATGGAGGGGTTCTGCAACTTCGCCAGTTCTGGCTGGGTCATGATGCCCAGGGACAGCACGTTCACCAGTACCAGGAACAGCAGCACGGTGATGAAGCCGATGACGGTGGCCTTGCCCACGTCGGTGCGTTTCTCGGCGCGGGCGGAAAAAATACTCGCGCCTTCGATGCCGATGAACACCCACACGGTGACCAGCATCATCTTGCGCACCTGGTTCATCACGCTGCCCAGGTCCGGGTTCATCGTGCCCCAGATGTCCCGGGTGAAGATCTCGAGCTTGAAGGCGAACACCGCGATCAACACGAACAGCACCAGTGGCACGACCTTGGCGACGGTGGTTACCAGGTTGATGAACGCAGCTTCCTTGATACCGCGCAGCACCAGCCAATGCACCGCCCACAACAACACCGAGGCGCCAATCACCGCAGCTACGGTGTTGCCCTCGCCAAAAATCGGGAAAAAGTAGCCCAAGGTGCTGAACAGCAGCACGAAGTAGCCGACGTTGCCCAGCCAGGCGCTGATCCAGTAGCCCCACGCGGATGAGAAACCCATGTAGTCGCCGAACCCGGCCTTGGCGTAGGCATACACCCCACCATCCAGATCGGGTTTGCGGTTGGCCAGGGTCTGGAACACGAAGGCCAGGGTCAGCATGCCGACGGCGGTAATCGCCCAGCCGATCAGCACGGCACCGACATCGGCACTGGCCGCCATGTTTTGTGGCAAGGAAAAGATTCCCCCGCCGATCATTGAGCCGACCACCAGCGCAACCAGCGCACCCAATCGAAGTTTTCCGGGTGTATCAGACATTTGCGAGACTCCAGTGCAGGAGAAGAGAGTCAACAGACTAGGTCGATTTGAAAGTTGAATATCTGATCTGGATCAGTGCATGACAACATTCCATTGTTAATGAAGGAGTTAACACCGTCCGTTGGCGTCTTGAAGTTGCTCGAAAGGCCCGTTTCAGAGCCTTTGGCAAAGTCTTTGTGAAGGTTTTCTTGCCGTGGGATTATTCACGCTAGTTGATTTTCACTGAGTCGCAACTATTTTGTAGGCTGCGTTCGTGACAATAATAATGGGCTGTCATGATCTTTTTAATTAGGGCCTTGGAGAATGGCCGAGTCATAAGCCTTTGGACTTTGTGTGGATGGCGTTATTCAAAAACGTTATGTCGCTTTATTTACTTAATTTAATAGTGAGAGAACATGCCGCAGCCGATTGAAAAGTTGCCACTGGGCGCACTGATCGCACTGGTGGTGGGGTCAATGATCGGCGGCGGGATTTTTTCCCTGCCGCAAAACATGGCGGCTCGGGCCGATGTCGGTGCGGTGCTGATCGGCTGGTCGATTACCGCCGTCGGCATGCTGACCCTGGCCTTCGTGTTCCAGACCCTGGCCAATCGCAAGCCGGAATTGGACTCGGGCGTGTACGCCTACGCCAAGGCCGGGTTCGGCGACTACATGGGGTTCTCGTCTGCCTGGGGCTACTGGATCAGCGCCTGGATGGGCAATGTCGGTTACTTCGTGTTGCTGTTCAGCACCTTGGGCTACTTCTTCCCGGTGTTCGGCCAAGGCAACACGCCGGTGGCCATCGGCTGTGCGTCGTTGTTGCTGTGGGCGGTGCATTTCCTGGTGTTGCGCGGGATCAAGGAGGCGGCCTTCATCAACCTGGTAACCACCGTGGCCAAGGTCGTGCCGCTGTTGATGTTCGTCGTCATGGCCGCCGTGGCCTTCAAGGCCGAGATTTTCACCCGCGATATCTGGGGCGCGATGAGTCCGGACCTGGGCAGTGTGATGGACCAGGTGCGGCACATGATGCTGGTGACGGTGTTCGTGTTCATCGGCATCGAAGGCGCCAGCGTCTATTCGGCACGGGCAGAAAGACGCGCGGACGTAGGGCGTGCGACGGTGATCGGGTTCCTCGGGGTATTGGCGCTGCTGGTGCTGGTGAATGTGTTGTCCCTGGGGGTCATGAGCCAGCCGGAACTGGCACAGTTGCAGAACCCGTCCCTGGCCGGCGTCCTGGAGCACATTGTCGGGCCTTGGGGCGCGTTGCTGATCAGCCTGGGGCTGGCGGTTTCACTGTTGGGAGCCTTGCTGTCCTGGGCGCTGTTGTGCGCTGAAATCCTCTACGCCACCGCCCGGGACAAGACCATGCCGGCGTTCCTGACCAAGGAGAATGCCAACCATGCGCCGGTCAACGCGCTGTGGCTGACCAATGGCATGATCCAGCTGTTTTTGCTGATCACTCTGTTTTCCGCAGGCACCTACACCAGCCTGATTTACCTCGCCTCGTCGATGATCCTGGTGCCGTACCTGTGGTCGGCGGCTTATGCGGTGCTGCTTTGCGCCCGGGGGGAAACCTACGAACAGGGCTCGGCCCGGCGCATGAAGGACCTGTGCATCGGTGGTGTCGCGCTGTGTTACGCGGTGTGGCTGCTGTATGCCGGCGGCGTGAAATACCTGCTGTTGTCGGCGCTGTTGTACGCACCCGGGGTGATCCTGTTTGCCCAGGCCAAGCGCGAGCAGCGCCAGCCCTTGTTCACCCACGTGGAAAAGGGGATTTTTGCTTGCGTGATGTCAGGGGCGGGCATGGCGGCTTATGGGTTGTACAGTGGGTTTTTGGCGTTGTGAGGCTTATCGCGATGTTGAGGTGACTCCTGTGGCGAGGGGTTTTATGTGGGAGCAAAGCTTGCTCGCGAAACAGGCGCCTCGATTTCTGAGAGACCGCAGCGCTTCCATCGCGGGCAAGCCTTGCTCCCACATCAATTCCCTCACCACCGTGCCCGATGCGCGCCCAGTTCCGCCGCCGGCAAGCTCCATTGCAGTGGCGTCCCGGTGATTTTCACGGGCACCTGCAGGCGATGGGCCGGTCCCCATGGGGTCTGTTCGACCACCAGGCCCTGATCATCCTCGGCCTCGGCTCGCAATGGGCTCGAATTTCCGGCGCCACGTTCGATCAACAGCTTCGCCGTGCGTGCCAGTGACAAGCGTGCCGAGCCGCCGTGACCGCTTGCCAGGCGCCGGGACAACAACACCAGGGCGCTGGCCGCCAGCAGATAGCCGGTGCCGTGATCCAGCGCTTGCACCGGCAGCGGTGTCGGTTTGTCGGTGTGTTTCCAGCCCATGCCGGCTTCGGCGATGCCGCTGCTCATCTGCACCAGGCTGTCGAAGCCGCGCCGGTTCTGCCACGGGCCGCTCCAGCCGTAGGCATTGAGGCTGACGTCGATCAGGCCCGGGGCCATCTGCCGACGCTGCTCGGCGCCGTAGCCCAGGCGCTCGAGGGCGTCGGCACGGTAGCCGTGCAAGAGGATGTCGGTGTCCTTGAGCAATGCCTCGAACGCCGCGCGATCTTCGGCCCGATGCAAGTCGAGGCGGGCGCAGCGTTTGCCCAGGGTGACTTCCGGCACCACGCCGGGTTCGCTCCAGGTCGGCGGGTCGATGCGTAGCACGTCGGCCCCCAGGCCAGCGAGGAAGCGGCTGGCGACGGGGCCGGCCAGCACGCGGGTCAGGTCCAGCACCTTGAGGCCCGCCAGTGGCTGGGTCACGGAGCCGAGCCAGGGTTTGCGCTGCTCTCCAGTCGTTTCACTCAGGTGCACCAGCGGCTCGGCATTCACCGCCAGGCCTTGGGGATGGACCTGCCACGTCTGCCACGAACGCATCTCGGCGGCGCAACCGCCGGCGTCGACCACGGCCTGTTCCAGCTCGGCCTTGTTCCATCGGGCCACCCTGGCCGCCATGTCGGCGCGGTCGGTGCAGGTGCCGAGGACTTTTTCCGCCGCAAGGCGATGAGGCGGTGCGTTGGTGTGCAGGCGAATCCAGCCATCGGCGCTGGCGTAGTCGCCGGCCACCGGGTCCCACATCGGCGGCACGCTCCAGCCGATGGGGCGCAGGGAGGTGGAGAACCAGAATGACGCCAGGCGCCGGTCGACCTCGACAGGTGGCAGGCGAGCGGTTTGTTGCTGGATGAGTTCGGCGGTTGCCTGGCCGGCCACGGCGATGCTGGCGCTGGCCAGCTCCGTGACAGCGAAGGCCGAGGGCAGCGCGCCGTCGCCAGTGAAGGTGATTGGGGTCGTGGGCAAACCGAGTGCGGTTTGCATGGACGTGAGCAGATCTGACATCGAAAGCCCTCCAGTACGAGAGGGCGATCATAGTTCAAAAATCCGTTGGGGGTAGCTGCGCATCCCGGCGGTAGCAAGAGCCCTGTGCCTGTTCCGGGCGCGACCAGATCCACAGATTGCCCAGGCCCATGCCGGCGAGCGCGAGGTAAACCGGCCAGGCGTGGTCGAGCAGCACCAGCATCAAGCCTGCGCAGAGCAGCATGCTGGTGGTGGCACCGACCTTGGCCCGGCGCGGGATGACCTTGCCGTTGCGCCAGTTGTGCAGCATCGGCCCGAACAGCAGATGGTTCTCCAGCCAGGCGCTCAGGCGCGGCGAACTGCGGGTCGCAGCCCAGGCGGCCAACAGGACGAACTCGGTCGTCGGCAAGCCGGGCACGACGATGGCGACCAGGCCGATGGCCAGGCTGGTGTAGGCGAGCAGGGCGAAGAGCAGTTGGGTGAGTTTTGAGGGGCGGTTCATTGGCTTGCGTTCTGGCATGCGAATTTGCGGTGTGATCACTGATTGTTATTCGCTGATATCCCTGTGGGAGCGAGCCTGCTCGCGATAGCGGTATGTCAGTCACATTGATGCTGACTGATCCAACGCCATCGCGAGCAGGCTCGCTCCCACAATGGAAAGTACGGACACTTCAGGCCAGTTCGGCCGCATAAGCGCGTTCCAGGAGCACCGTAAACCGGTTGAAGGCGTCCAGTGCGCCTTGGTCCGCCTCGGCTTCCTGTTGTTCGCTGAAGGCCAGGCTGTCGAGGGTGCGGGTGAAGGATTTCCAGCCTTCGGCGCGCCCTCCGGCAGGTTCTGCCAGGTGCCGGGCGCCGAAGGTCTCGCTCAATCCCAGGCCCACGGCACGCTTGATCAAGAACGCGGCGCCGAGCTTGGAGCCTTCGGAGACGAACAGCCAACCCAGGGCTTCGGCCTGGGTCGGTTTTTTGACCGCACCGGCCACTGGCGCAGGGACTTCGGTGTCCAGGTCTGCCAGATCCGCCTTGGCCGCCTCTGCCCGGCACCGGGCCGAGAGGTCGGGGATCAGGGCGGACAGTTCGACGTCGTTGTACAGCGCCACCAGTTCCGACTGGAACAGGTACTGGGCGACGACAAAACGGGCGAAGCTGGCCGGGGTTGCGAACGGGGCGTGGGCCTTGACCAGTGCGTCGAGCCGGCTGTGGGGCTCGTGGGTGATCTGGTTCAGGCGTTGGGAACGTGAAGCGGGATGTTGTGTGGTCATGAAAAAAATCCTTCGAATTAGAACGGTGTGGCAAGGGGTGTGGGAGCAAAGCTTGCTCGCGAAACAGGCGCCTCGATCTCTGAAAGACCGCATCGCCTGCATCGCGGGCAAGCCTTGCTCCCACATGACCCTCCTCACCACAGGTATTTGTTTTGCCTGGCAAATCGAGTCAGATATCCCAGATCAGGTTCACCGCGAAGTTACGCCCCGGCGCGGTCAGGCGATCGAGGTTGGCGGGGCTCAGCACCGCCGCTTCGCCAACGCTGTCGTAGCCGCGCACGTCGTCCCACAGCCAGTACTTCTTGTCGGTGAGGTTGTAGAGGCCGCCGCTGACGGTTACGTCGTCGGTCACCTTGTAGAAACCGCTCAGGTCGAGGATGCCGAAGCCCGGTGTCTTGAACTGGCTGCTCACGCCATCGGGCGAGTTGAAGTTGCTGTCGTCGACGCGGTCCTTTTTCTTGACCAAGGTCCAACTGAGCAAAGTGCCATATCGGTCCTGGTCGTAGCCCAGGCCGAACACGCCGGTCAGCGGGTTGACGCTGTTGAGCGGCTCGCCGGTGTCGTTGTTGCGACCGTACGCGTAGGCCACCGAGCCTTGGGTGTACAAGCCCTTCGGTGCGCCAAACACGTCCAGTTCCAGGCGCCCCCTGGCCTCGGCGCCCTTGATGGTGGCGTGCTTGATGTTGTTGCTCTGGAAGGTCAACTGGTCGGCGCCGGGGGTGATGGCATCTTCGTTGATGAAGTCGCGGTACTTGTTGTAGAACACCGCCACGTCGAACGAGCCGGAATCGAAACGGCCGCGAAGGCCGGTCTCGTAGCTCTTGCTTTTTTCCGGTTCCAGATCGGGGTTGGGTTCTACGCTATAGCCGGCACCGGGGTTGTCGAAACGACCGTACAGGGCCTTGGCGGTCGGGGTGCGGAAACCTTCGGCGTACTGGCCGTACCAGGTGTACTCATCGCTCAGGGCGTAGGTCACGCCGAACTTCGGTGAGACGCGGTGCCAGGTCTTGTTCTTGCCGCTGACGTCACCGCCGCCGCTAGGGTCCACGGTGTCGAGGAATTCCTCGGTCAGGTGCGGCTTGAGCCGGGTGTAGTCGTAGCGCAGGCCAGGCGTGAAGGTCCATTTGTCCCAACTGATCTGGTCCTGGGTGAACAGGCTGTAGGTATTGATGGTCGGGTCCGGGAAATCACTGGCTTTTGCCAGTACGTCCCGGGTGCTGATGGCGCCTACAGCGGAGCAACCGACGCCAACCGCCAGGCACACGCCATTGCCGCTGCGCGAGCCGGTGACTTTCTGTTGCTTGAGGGTGGTGCCGTAAGTCAGTGCGTGATCGGTGTCGGCGACGCTGAAGGCCTTGTCCAGCTGCGCGTCGAAGACCCACTGTTTCTCTTCATAGAGGGTCTCCCGGGTGCGCAGGACCCGGCGGGTGATGGGGAAGTAGAATTCGGCGGTGCTCTGGTCGGTCTTGGCCACCTGGTGATTCAGGCTCCACTTGATGTGATCGGCCAGCAGGCTGTCGAGGGCGAAGTTGTGCTCCAGGCCGAAACGCTCGCGGGTGATGGTGTCGTTGCCGGTGCGCCACTGGTACATGCCGCCGGGCAGCACAGAGGCGGGGATGGCCGGTTGGCCGTTGGCGTAGGGGCCGCCGTAGGCGCTTTTCAGGTCGCTGTCGCGGTCGTCCTTGTATTTCTCGTAGACCAGGCCAAGGCGTGCGTCATCGTTGTAGTTCCAGCCGAGCTTGGCCAGCACGTTGTTGGCGCGCACGTCTTCGGGGTTGGCGGCGGTGCGGTCCAGGCCGGTGCCGTTGTGGCTGCCGTAGGATTCGGTTTCATGACCGTCGCGCTGGCTGTAATGCAACAGACCATCGAACTGCCCGCTGCGGCCGGCGACGGTGGCGGACTTGAGCCAGCTTTCGTCGGCGGAGCTGTAGCCGGTCTTCAGGCGGGCGCCAACGTCCTCGCCCGGCTTGATGATGTCGTCCGGATCGAGAGTGAAATAGCTGACGGCGCCGCCAATGGCATTGCTGCCGTACAGCACCGAGGCCGGGCCGCGCAGGATTTCCACGCGCTTGATGATTTCCGGGTCGACGTAGTTGCGCTGGGTCTTGGCGTAGGGGCCGTTGAAGAAGCCGCCGGGGATTTCCACGCCGTCGATCTGGGTCAGGATCCGGTTGCCGTCGATGCCGCGGATGTTGTAGCCGCTGATACCGCCGCGCTGGCCCGCGCCGCCCACCGATACGCCCGGCTCATAGCGCACCAGGTCCTTGAGGGTATTGACGTTGTTGCGATCCAGTTCCTGGCGGTCGTGGACCGTGACCGTGCTCGGTACGCTGGTGATGTCCTGTTCCTGGCGGGTGGCGCTGATGGTCACCTGTTGCAACTCCAGCGCGCTGCCGGCGCTGCGTTTTTCCAGGACGATGCTGTTGTCGCCCAGTTTGCGGTAGCTCAGGTTGGTCCCCACCAACAGGCGCTCCAAGGCTTTTTCAGGTGACAGCGAGCCGTTCACCCCCGGCGAGGCGACGCCTGCGGCCAGTTCCGCGGGCATGCCGACTTGCCAGCCGGTGACCGCAGTGAATGCATTCAGGGCCGAGACCAGTGGCTGCCGGGCGATGGCAAAGCTGTAGTCGCCCATGTTGCGTGCAGCGGGTTGCACGGTGGTGGCGGCCAGGGCGAGCGGCGCGGTGCCGGCCATCAGGAGGGCGGCGGTGAGCAGTGACAGCGTGCAAGAGGGGGCAAGAAACCGGCAAGTAAGGCGAGAAGACATCGATAGCGCTCCGTGTCGCATCTGTTATAGGTGCAGATTCACATCGCTGGATGCGAATCAATTGCATTGGCTATAACGAGACGAATCAGCGGAGCCTATCGAGTAAAAATAATTCTCATTTAGTTCAGGATCACCAGCGCCGGGAACTCCTGGAGCCGCGCCGAGGTGATGTGGGCTAGCGAACGGACCACGTCCAACGGCTGGTCGAGGCGGTAATTGCCGGTCACAGCAACGTTGGCCAATTGTTCGTTACCGTTGATGATCCAGCCGGGGTAATAGCGTCGCAGCTCGGCCAGTACCTGGCTCAGTGGCCGGTTTTCGAACACCAGCCGACCCTGGACCCAGGCCAGGTCGGTGTTGGCATCGAGCCGGGCCGGGCGGTCGAAGCCGTTGGGGCCGATGCGGATGCTTTCGCCGGCCGACAGCCGCACATGGGCGTCGTTGCGGGTGGCCCGCAGGTCCACGTCGCCGCGCTGCACCTGGACCTGGGCCACGCCGTCGAGGTAACGCACGGCGAACGTGGTGTCGCTGACGCTGGCCATGACCGGGCCGGCATCGATTTCCAGCGGCAGGCTAAGGTTGCCCGGGACTTCGAAAAACGCCTCGCCCTTGTACAGGCGCGCCACATGCCGTTGCTCGTTGAACGTGCTGGAGAAGGCCGAATCGGTGTTGAGCAGGACCTTGGAGCCGTCCTCCAACTGCAAGCGCTGGCGCTCACCGACCACGGTCAGGTGGTCGGCCTGCAGGCGCAGGGGCAGGTCGCTGAAGTTGAACAGGCCGAGAAACAGCACGGCGGCGGTGGCCAGGGGTTTCCAGTGGGCGCGCAGGCGCGACAGCGCGGTGACCTTGGGCGTGGCTTCAAGTCGGCGGGCACTTTCCATCACCTGCGGGCCGTTCCAGATCGCCTGGGCCCGGGCGAACGCTTCGCCATGGCGTGGATCGGCCGCCAGCCAGGCGTGGAACTGCCGCGCCTGTTCCTCGCTGGGGTTGTCCAGCAGGATCAGCCAGTCCAGTGCCTGCTCCATGGCATGGGCGGTTTCCGGCGTCGGCTCAGGAGAAGGGGAGTAGTCCGTCACGGTGGGGTCTCGTTCCTCGGTTCAGCGGCAAGTTACAAGCTTCAAGCTTCAAGTCGCAAGCACAAGGCTGCACACAACTTGCAGCTTGCAGCTTGAAACTTATCGCTGCAGTTGTCCCACACAGATCGCCATGATCAGTTTCAGTTCCTTTTGCACGGTGCTCAGGGATACGCCCAGGCGTTCGGCGATTTGCTGGTAACTGTGGCCATGCAGGCGGCTGAGAATGAAGATCTGCTGCTGTCGCGAACTCAGGGCCTGGAGGCTGACGTTCAGGCGCTCGAGCAGTTGTTGGGCATGGGCGGCGTCCTCGGCGCTGCTCTGGGGGGCGACGACGTTGTGGACGACCTCCGGCGGTACGTCATCCAGCAAGGTCCGCGACTGGATGCGCCGGGCACGCAGATGGTCCAGCGCCAGGTTGCGGGCGGTCTGGAAAACAAAGGGTTCGAGGTGCTCGACCGTGCGTTCGCCCAAAGCGCGGGTGACGCGCAGGTAGGTTTCCTGGAGCAGGTCTTCGGCGGTACTGGGGTTGCTGACCATGCGCTCGAGGGTGCGCAGCAGCGGCGTGCGCTGGGCGAGGAAGACGTGATGAAAGCGCGATTGACTCACGGTAGGGCCCGATCCGGTTCGAGTAGATGATAATGCTTATCATCTACTCGGCAGGTCAAGCCTTCATTTCATCACGCCGAGCCCATGTGAGGAGCAAACCTTGGGGCAAACCTGTGGGAGCAAAGCTTGCCCGCGATAGCGTTCTCAAAGCCTGCACAGTTGCTGCATGTGACGGTGTCATCGCGAGCAAGCTTTGCTCCCACAGGCCTGCTCCCAGGGTTTGCTCTTACAGGCCCGCTCCACATTGGCCAGCAATGAGTTATTCGGCGTTACACAACGCCAGGCAGTTATCCAGCATGCGGTTGGAGAAGCCCCATTCGTTGTCATACCAGGCCAGTACCTTGAGCAGCTTGCCGCTGGCCTTGGTGTGGTTGGCGTCGAAGATCGACGACAGCGGATTGTGGTTGAAGTCACTGGAGACCAGCGGCAGGGTGTTGTAGCCGAGGATCTTCGAATGCTGGCTGGCATGGCGCAGCAGTTCGTTGACTTCTTCGGCCGACGCTTCGCGCTTGAGCTGCACGGTCAGATCCACCAGGGACACGTTGATCACCGGTACACGCACCGCCATGCCGGTCAGCTTGCCCGCCAGTTCCGGCAGCACCAGGCCCACCGCTTCGGCGGCGCCGGTCTTGCTCGGGATCATGTTCTGGGTCGCCGAGCGGGCGCGGTACGGGTCGCTGTGGTAGACGTCGGTCAGGTTCTGGTCGTTGGTGTAGGCGTGGATGGTGGTCATCAGGCCACTTTCGATGCCCAGCTCGCGGTGCAGCACCTGGGCCACTGGGGCCAGGCAGTTGGTGGTGCACGAAGCGTTGGAGATGATCTGGTGGGACTGGCGCAGGATATCGTGGTTCACGCCGTACACGACGGTAGCATCGGCACCCTTGGCCGGGGCCGAGATGATCACCTTGCGGGCGCCGGCGCTGATATGCGCGGCAGCCTTGGAGCGATCGGTGAACAGGCCGGTGCATTCGAACACGACGTCGATTTTTTCCGCCGCCCAAGGCAGTTCGGCCGGGTTGCGAATGGCGCTGACCGAGATGCGGTCGCCATTGACCGTCAGGCTTTCGTGATCGTGCTGCACGTCGGCATCGAACGTGCCGTGGACGGTGTCGAACTTGAGCAGATGAGCATTGATTGCACTGTCACCCAGGTCGTTGATGGCGACGATCTGCAGGTCGCGACGATAGCCTTGGGTATACAGTGCACGGAGGACGTTGCGGCCGATGCGGCCAAAACCATTGATTGCGATTCTAAGAGTCATTAACTGCGCCGCCGTCGATTTGTTGTTGGAATTACAAGATTATTCGCATAAAAATAGAAAACAAGCCTTTTTAGTGGCAATATTTTGTTTTATCTACAACGAGTGACCTGAATCAACTGGTCCGAATGGTCAAGAAACCGTCTGTCGCCTCGCCTTTTACACAGCGTGCAGCGGGCTTTTGATCAGCATAGACAATCAGGTCGCCACACCCGTTAGCCTGGAGTTCTACACATGCATCCCCGCGTTCTTGAGGTCACCGAACGGCTTATCGCCCGCAGCCGCGCCACGCGTCAGGCTTACCTTGCATTGATCCATGGTGCTGCCAGCGACGGTCCGATGCGCGGCAAGCTGCAGTGCGCCAACTTCGCTCACGGCGTGGCTGGTTGCGGCACCGAAGACAAGCATCACCTGCGGATGATGAACGCCGCCAACATTGCCATCGTGTCGTCCTATAACGACATGCTCTCGGCCCACCAGCCCTACGAAACCTTCCCGGAACAGATCAAGAAAGCCCTGCGCGAGATCGGCTCGGTCGGCCAGTTCGCCGGTGGCACGCCAGCGATGTGCGACGGCGTGACCCAGGGCGAGGCGGGGATGGAACTGAGCCTGCCGAGCCGCGAAGTGATCGCGCTTTCCACGGCGGTGGCGCTGTCCCACAACATGTTTGACGGCGCACTGATGCTTGGCATCTGCGACAAGATCGTCCCGGGCCTGATGATGGGCGCGCTGCGCTTCGGTCACTTGCCGACGATCTTCGTGCCAGGCGGGCCGATGGTCTCGGGCATTTCCAACAAGGAAAAAGCCGACGTGCGCCAGCGCTATGCCGAAGGCAAGGCCACCCGCGAAGAGCTGCTGGAATCGGAGATGAAGTCCTACCACAGCCCCGGCACCTGCACCTTCTACGGCACCGCCAACACCAACCAGTTGTTGATGGAAGTGATGGGCCTGCACTTGCCAGGCGCCTCGTTCGTCAACCCGAACACGCCGCTACGCGATGCCCTGACCCGTGAAGCGGCGTTCCAGGTCACGCGCATGACCAAGCAAAGCGGCAACTTCATGCCCATCGGCGAAATCGTCGACGAACGCTCGCTGGTCAACTCCATCGTCGCGCTGCATGCCACTGGCGGCTCCACCAACCACACCCTGCACATGCCGGCCATCGCCATGGCGGCGGGTATCCAGCTGACCTGGCAGGACATGGCCGACCTCTCCGAGGTGGTGCCGACCCTGAGCCACGTCTACCCGAACGGCAAGGCCGACATCAACCACTTCCAGGCGGCGGGCGGCATGTCGTTCCTGATCCGTGAATTGCTGGAAGCCGGTTTGCTCCACGAAAACGTCAACACCGTGCTCGGTCATGGCCTGAGCCGCTACACCCAGGAACCGTTCCTCGAGGACGGCGAGCTGGTGTGGCGCGACGGCCCGATCGAAAGCCTCGACGAAAACATCCTGCGCCCGGTAGCCCGTGCGTTCTCGTCTGAAGGCGGCCTGCGGGTGATGGAAGGCAACCTGGGCCGTGGGGTGATGAAGGTCTCCGCCGTGGCCTTGGAAAACCAGATTGTCGAAGCGCCTGCGATGGTCTTCCAGGATCAACAGGACCTCGCCGACGCGTTCAAGGCCGGCCTGCTGGAGAAGGACTTCGTCGCGGTGATGCGCTTCCAGGGCCCGCGCTCCAACGGCATGCCGGAGCTGCACAAGATGACGCCGTTCCTCGGTGTGCTGCAGGACCGTGGTTTCAAAGTGGCGCTGGTGACCGATGGGCGCATGTCTGGCGCGTCGGGGAAAATCCCGGCGGCCATTCATGTCAGCCCCGAAGCTTATGTCGGCGGTGCGTTGGCCCGGGTGCAGGAGGGCGATATCATCCGTGTCGATGGCGTCAAAGGCACCTTGGAACTGAAGGTGGACGCCGAGGAATTCGCCGCGCGCGAGCCTGCCAAGGGCCTGTTGGGCAACAACATTGGCACCGGTCGCGAGCTGTTCGGTTTCATGCGCATGGCCTTCAGCTCGGCGGAGCAGGGCGCCAGCGCCTTCACTTCTGCCCTGGAGACGCTTAATTGAAATTGGCTTTGGTCGGTGACATCGGTGGGACCAACGCACGCTTTGCGCTGTGGAAAAACCACACCCTGGAAAACATCCAGGTGTTGGCAACGGCGGATTACGCTTGCCCGGAGGATGCCATCCAGGTGTACCTGAACGGCATGGGCCTGAAACCGGGCGCGATCGGTTCGGTGTGCCTGTCGGTGGCCGGTCCGGTGAGCGGCGATGAGTTTCGCTTTACCAACAATCACTGGCGCCTTAGCAACCTGGCGTTCTGCCAGACCTTGCAAGTGGAGAAGCTGTTGCTGGTCAATGACTTCTCGGCCATGGCCCTGGGCATGACCCGTTTGCGTCCCGATGAATACCGGGTCGTGTGCGAAGGTACCCCGGAGCCGTTGCGCCCGGCCGTGGTGATCGGCCCGGGCACCGGGCTGGGCGTCGGTACGCTGCTGGACCTGGGCGAAGGTCGTTTCGCGGCGTTGCCGGGGGAGGGCGGCCATGTCGACCTGCCCATGAGCAGCCCGCGGGAAACCCAGCTGTGGCAGCATATCTACAACGAAATCGGCCACGTCAGCGCCGAAACCGCCCTGAGTGGCAGTGGTTTGCCTCGGGTGTACCGGGCCATTTGCGCGGTGGACGGCCATGTGCCGGTACTCGACACCCCCGAATCCATCACTGCCGCTGGCCTGGCCGGCGACCCGATTGCCCTGGAAGTGCTCGAGCAGTTCTGCCGCTGGCTGGGACGTGTGGCCGGCAACAATGTGTTGACGCTGGGCGGGCGCGGCGGTGTCTACATCGTCGGGGGCGTGGTCCCGCGGTTTGCCGATTTCTTCCTCGAAAGTGGTTTCGCTCGCTGCTTCGCCGACAAGGGCTGCATGAGCGATTACTTCAAGGGCATTCCGGTCTGGCTGGTGACCGCGCCGTACTCGGGCCTGATGGGCGCGGGTGTGGCGTTGGAGCAAAGTTAAGACCGCGTCGCTTGCATCGCGGGCAAGCCTTGCTCCCACAAGATGTGCTTGATCTTGCGGGGAGCACTGTGGGAGCAAAGCTTGCTCGCGATAAGGTCCGAACAGGCGATAAAAAACTTGATGTCCATCAGGCATAATCGCCCCCATCCAAACAACAAGGACGAGGCCCGTGAGTTCAGTGAACAAATCGATTTTGTTGGTCGACGACGACCAGGAGATTCGCGAACTGCTGGACACCTACCTCAGCCGTGCGGGTTTCCAGGTGCGGACCACACCCGACGGCGCCGGGTTTCGCCAGGCGCTGAACGATGCGCCGAGCGACCTGGTGATCCTCGATGTGATGCTGCCCGATGAAGATGGCTTCAGCCTGTGCCGCTGGGTTCGCCAGCACCCACGCCAGGCCCATGTGCCAATCATCATGCTCACCGCCAGTTCCGACGAGGCCGACCGGGTCATTGGTCTTGAACTGGGCGCCGATGATTACCTGGGCAAACCTTTCAGCCCTCGGGAATTGCAGGCGCGCATCAAGGCGCTGCTGCGTCGGGCGCAATTCGGCCAGGAGCGCTCCGGTGGTGAAGTGCTGGCCTTTGATGAATGGCGGCTGGACATGGTCAGCCATCGGCTGTTTCACACCGACGGTGAAGAAGTGATTCTCTCCGGTGCCGACTTCGCCCTGCTCAAGTTGTTTCTCGATCATCCCCAGGAAATTCTCGACCGCGACACCATCGGCAATGCGACCCGCGGTCGTGAGCTGATGCCCCTGGACCGGATCGTCGACATGGCAGTCAGTCGCCTGCGTCAGCGTCTGCGTGATACCGAAAAACCGCCGCGGCTGATTCGCACAGTGCGTGGCAGCGGTTATCAACTGGCGGCCAGTGTGGTTGCCAGCAATGGTCATTGACTGGATCAAAAAAGTCGCCCGACGGGTGCCGGTACCGCGCTCGCTGCTGGGACGGATGCTGCTGCTGACCTTGCTGGTGGTGCTGTTCGCCCAGACCCTGTCCAGCCTGATCTGGGTCTCGCAACTGCGCGCCACCCAACTCGAAGGCCTGGTCACCAGTGCCCGCAGCCTGGCCCATTCGATGACCGCCAGCGTCAGTTATTTGCGTTCGCTGCCGGTGGCGTACCGGCCATTGGTGCTGGACCAGTTGCGCAGCATGGGCGGTACGCGTTTTGTCGTGACGCTCAACGACAAGCCCCTGGGCATGGACGTTCTGCCAGTGACACCGCGCAAGCTGGCGGTGCTCAAGGCGGTGGACGATGTGCTGCGCCGCTCGTTGGGCAGTAGCGCCGACATCTCGGTGAATTTTGTCAGCCCCGACGACCTGCGAATTTTCAACGCCGGGCTCAAGCTCGATGAACTGCCCCGTTCGTGGGCCCATTACGCCTTGACCCTGGAACCAGTGAACCCGCCGGTACTGGTCACGCAAATCCAGATGGCGCCGGGGGAATGGCTGTACATCGCCTCGTTGCTGCCCGAACCCTACACCAGCCTCGAAGAGCAAGACCTGCCCAAGCAACAGGTCGGTTTCATCGTGCTCACCAGCAGCTTGCTGTTGCTGTTCATCGGTTTGCTGGTGCACTGGCAGAGCCGACCGCTCAAGCGTTTGGCCCGGGCCGCGCGGGACATGTCCCTGGGCGCCGAAGTGGAGCCGGTGGCCGAGGGCGGTGGTAGCGAAGTGGTGGAGGTGGGGCGGGCGTTCAATGCCATGCGCGAACGCATCAGCCGTTACCTGACGGAGCGCAGTCAATTGTTCAGCGCGATCTCCCACGACTTGCGCACACCGATCACCCGATTGCGGCTGCGGGTCGAGCTGCTGGAAGACGAGAACCTGCAGGCCAAGTTCGGTCGTGACCTGGATGAGCTGGAACTGCTGGTCAAAGGCGCGCTGCAATGCGTCAAGGACACCGACATCCACGAAAACATCGAGCCGGTGGACCTCAACCATGTGCTCGATTGCCTGGTCGAACCTTACCTGGCGCCCAACGGCAACGGCCGGGTGACCCAGGATGGCCGGGCGCTGGCGCCGTATCCCGGCAAGCCGCTGGCCCTCAAGCGCTGCATCGGCAACCTCATCGACAACGCCTTGAAATACGGACAGAACGCCCACCTGCACATCGATGACGATGAAACTGCGTTCATCCTGCACGTCGACGACGAAGGCCCCGGCGTGCCGGAACAGCGCCTGGAGCAAGTCTTCGAACCGCACTTCCGCCTCGCCGGGCAACAGCAAGGCTATGGCCTGGGCCTGGGCATCGCCCGCAACATCGCCCACAGCCATGGCGGCGAAGTGAGCTTGCAGAACCTGCGTGAAGGCGGGTTGCGGGTGACGTTGCAGTTGCCTCGCAGTGTGGAGTAGCCAGCCCTGTTGACTGATCGTTCCCACGCTCTGCGTGGGAATGCAGCCCGGGACGCTCTGCGTCCCATCTAAAGCCGAACGCGGAGCGTCCGTTGATGCATTCCCACGCGGAGCGTGGGAACGATCATCAAAGGAAATGTCACAGCTCGGTGACATAACTCGCCCCTTTCGTTACGTGCCCCTCGCCATCCCTTGTTTAGACTCCCTGCGTCAAAACAACAAAAAAGGTACCACCCAATGGACACCTTCCAACCGGCCTTCAGCAGTTGGCTGAACGCCCCTGTCCACCAGCAATGGCTTGCCGACGAAGGCTTGCGGCTGCTGGCGTTCGCCAAGGCGTCGAAGCTGGCGGACGGCTTTGGCAACCTGGACGAGCGCGGCCACCTGCCGGCCGATGCCCGGGCCGAGACCATGAACACTGCGCGCATGACCCACAGCTTCGCCATGGCCCACATCCAGGGCCTGCCGGGGTTTGCCGAGCTGGTGGACCACGGCGTCCAGGCGCTGAGCGGCCCTTTGCGCGACGCCGAACACGGTGGCTGGTTTGCCACGACGCGGCCTGATGAAGACGGCGCGGGCAAGGCGGCCTACCTGCATGCATTCGTTGCCCTGGCGGCCAGTTCCGCGGTGGTGGCCCAGCGCCCCGGCGCCCAGGCGTTGCTGGACGAAGCGGTGCGGATCATCGATGAGCATTTCTGGAGCGAAGAAGAGGGGGCACTGCGCGAATCCTTCAACCGCGATTGGAGTGAGGAAGAGGCCTATCGTGGCGCCAACAGCAACATGCACGCCACCGAAGCCTTCCTCGCCCTGGCCGATGCCACCGACGACCCACGCTGGCTGGCCCGCGCCCTGCACATCGTCGAACGGGTGATCCACACCCATGCCGCCGCCAACGACTACCTGGTGGTGGAGCATTTCGATCGCCACTGGCAGCCGCTGCGCGAATACAACCAGGACAACCCTGCCGATGGTTTCCGTCCCTACGGCACGACCCCTGGCCACGGTTTCGAATGGGCGCGACTGCTGCTGCATCTTGAAGCGGCGCGCGTCCAGATCGGCATGCTGACTCCGGGTTGGCTGGCCCAGGACGCACAAAAACTCTTCGACCAGAACTGCCGTCACGGCTGGGACGTCGATGGTGCGCCGGGCATTGTCTACACCTTGGATTGGGACAACCGCGCCGTGGTTCGCCATCGCCTGCACTGGGTCCACGCTGAAGCGGCGGCCGCTGCCAGCGCCTTGCTCAAACGCACCGACGAGGCGAAGTACGAAGCCTGGTACCGGCGATTCTGGGAGTTCTGTGACAAACATTTCATCGACCGCTGCAACGGCAGCTGGCATCACGAACTCGATCCGCAAAATTGCCCCAGCGCCGATATCTGGCCGGGCAAGCCGGACCTGTATCACGCCTGGC
Source organism: Pseudomonas sp. Root401 (assembly GCF_001425105.1). Taxonomy (NCBI): domain Bacteria; kingdom Pseudomonadati; phylum Pseudomonadota; class Gammaproteobacteria; order Pseudomonadales; family Pseudomonadaceae; genus Pseudomonas; species Pseudomonas sp. Root401. Next base: position 93,926 of record NZ_LMDO01000008.1, read on the forward strand.
AGGCGGTCCTGATTCCGCGCCTGCCCCTGGCACCGAGCATGGCGTCAGCCCTGGCGCGGTTATCCAGGCCTGCGCCTGTGTAACCATGTCGTGACATTTGCACGTCCCTTCGTTACCTGCGAAGGGATTCCCTCTGATTAGAATCCATGCAGCGCAAGCACCAGACTTGCATGCATAACAACAAGAAAGGTAATTCTAGATGAATGCGATTTCTCGCCTCGCTACTGTCATTTCTCTTGCTTCCTTGCTTCCCGTCGCAGCATTCCCTGTCACTACCCTTGCCGCTGAATCCAAAGGTTCCGTGGAAGTCGTCCACTGGTGGACGTCGGGTGGTGAAAAAGCCGCGGTCGATGTGCTCAAGGCCCAGGTAGAAAAAGACGGCTTTACCTGGAAGGACGGCGCTGTGGCCGGTGGTGGCGGTTCCACTGCCATGACCGTGCTCAAGAGCCGCGCCGTGGCCGGCAACCCACCGGGCGTCGCCCAGATCAAGGGCCCGGACATCCAGGAATGGGCCTCCACCGGTCTGCTCGACAGCGACGTCCTGAAGGACGTTGCCAAGGCCGAGAAGTGGGACAGCCTGCTCGACAAGAAAGTCTCCGATACCGTGAAGTACGAAGGTGACTACGTCGCCGTGCCGGTGAACATCCACCGCGTCAACTGGCTGTGGATCAACCCGGAAGTCTTCAAGAAAGCCGGCATCACCAAGAACCCGACCACCCTCGAAGAATTCTACGCGGCCGGCGACAAGCTCAAGGCCGCGGGCTTTATTGCGCTCGCCCACGGTGGCCAGCCTTGGCAGGACAGCACTGTATTCGAAGCCGTGGTGCTCTCGGTCATGGGCGCTGATGGCTACAAGAAAGCCCTGGTCGACCTGGACAACAAGGCGCTGACTGGCCCTGAAATGGTCAAGGCGCTGACCGAACTGAAGAAAGTCGCGACCTACATGGACGCCGACGGCAAGGGCCAGGACTGGAACCTGGAAGCAGCCAAGGTCATCAACGGCAAGGCCGGCATGCAGATCATGGGTGACTGGGCCAAGAGCGAGTGGACCGCGGCGAAGAAAGTCGCCGGCAAGGACTACGAGTGCGTGGCCTTCCCGGGCACCGACAAGGCCTTCACCTACAACATCGACTCCCTGGCAGTGTTCAAGCAGAAGGACGCAGGCACTGCGGCTGGCCAGCAGGACATTGCCAAGGTCGTGCTGGGCGAGAACTTCCAGAAAGTCTTCAGCATCAACAAGGGCTCGATCCCGGTGCGTAACGACATGCTCGGCGACATGGCCAAGTACGGTTTCGATTCCTGTGCCCAGACCGCTGCCAAGGACTTCCTGACGGACGCCAAGTCCGGCGGCCTGCAGCCAAGCATGGCGCACAACATGGCGACCACGCTGGCCGTACAGGGTGCGTTCTTCGATGTGGTGACCAACTACATCAACGACCCGAAAGCCGACCCTGCCGATGCCGCCAAGAAACTGGGCGCAGCGGTTCAGTCGGCCAAGTAAGGCAGCTACAAGCTACAAGCTGCAAGGGGTCACTGCTGATCTTGCAGCTTGCAGCTTGTCACTTATAGCTGCCCTTAGTTCTTTTCTCTTGTACTGGATCTTCCCATGAGTTCTGTTGCTGTGTTCAGCAAGGCCTCGCCGTTCGATGCATTGCAGCGCTGGCTCCCGAAACTGGTGCTGGCGCCGAGCATGTTCATCGTCCTGGTGGGCTTCTATGGCTATATCTTGTGGACGTTCGTCCTGTCGTTCACCACTTCGACGTTCCTGCCGAACTACAAATGGGCTGGCCTGGCGCAATACGCGCGGCTGATGGACAACGACCGCTGGTGGGTGGCGAGCAAGAACCTGGCACTGTTCGGCGGCCTGTTCATCGGTATCACCCTGGTGATCGGCGTGCTGCTGGCGGTGTTCCTTGACCAGCGCATTCGTCGCGAAGGTTTCATCCGCACCATTTACCTGTACCCGATGGCGCTCTCGATGATCGTCACCGGTACGGCCTGGAAATGGCTGCTCAACCCGGGCATGGGCCTGGACAAATTGTTGCGTGACTGGGGTTGGGAAGGCTTCCGCCTGGATTGGCTGATCGACCCGGATCGCGTGGTGTACTGCCTGGTGATCGCCGCGGTATGGCAGGCCTCGGGCTTCATCATGGCGATGTTCCTGGCCGGCCTGCGGGGTGTCGATCAATCGATCATTCGTGCCGCGCAGATCGATGGCGCAAGCATGCCGCGCATCTACTGGAAAGTGGTGCTGCCGAGCCTGCGTCCGGTGTTCTTCAGCGCCGTGATGATCCTGGCGCACATCGCGATCAAGAGCTTCGACCTGGTGGCGGCGATGACAGCCGGCGGCCCGGGTTACTCCTCCGACCTGCCAGCCATGTTCATGTATTCCTTCACGTTCAGTCGCGGTCAGATGGGCATGGGCTCGGCCAGTGCAATCCTGATGCTCGGTGCGATTCTCGCAATCATCGTGCCTTACCTGTACTCCGAGCTGAGGACCAAGCGTCATGACTAGTCTCGCTGCCAAACCTTCCATCAGCCTGAGTCGCATCGCCATCTACGCGGTGCTGATCCTCGCCGTACTGCTTTACCTGGTGCCGTTGGTGGTCATGCTGTTGACCAGCTTCAAGACGCCGGAAGACATCAGCACCGGCAACCTGCTGAGCTGGCCGACCGTGGTCAGCGGCATCGGCTGGGTCAAGGCCTGGGCCACCGTCGACGGCTACTTCTGGAACTCGATCAAGATCACCGTCCCGGCGGTGCTGATCTCTACCGCCATCGGTGCCTTGAACGGCTACGTGTTGTCGATGTGGCGTTTTCGCGGTTCGCAGCTGTTCTTCGGCCTGTTGCTGTTCGGGTGCTTCCTGCCGTTCCAGACCGTCCTGCTGCCGGCCTCGTTCACCCTCGGCAAGATGGGCCTGGCCAGTACCACCACGGGCCTGGTGTTCGTGCACGTGGTCTACGGCCTGGCGTTCACCACGCTGTTCTTCCGCAACTACTACGTCAGCATTCCCGATGCACTGGTGAAGGCGGCGCGACTGGACGGTGCGGGGTTCTTCACCATTTTCCGGCGGATCATCCTGCCGATGTCCACCCCGATCATCATGGTCTGCCTGATCTGGCAGTTCACGCAGATCTGGAACGACTTCCTGTTCGGCGTGGTGTTCTCCAGCGGTGATTCGCAGCCCATCACGGTGGCGCTGAACAACTTGGTCAACACCAGTACCGGGGCCAAGGAATACAACGTGGACATGGCGGCGGCGATGATCGCCGGGCTGCCGACCCTGCTGGTCTATGTGGTCGCAGGCAAGTATTTCGTGCGCGGTCTGACGGCCGGCGCAGTCAAGGGGTAATCATGGCAACGCTTGAACTTCGCAACGTAAACAAGACCTATGGTGCCGGGCTGCCGGACACCCTGAAGAACATCGAGTTGTCGATCAAGGACGGTGAGTTCCTGATCCTTGTCGGGCCTTCGGGCTGTGGCAAGTCGACGCTGATGAACTGCATCGCCGGCCTTGAGACCATCACCGGCGGCGCAATCATGATCGGCGACCAGGACGTCAGCGGCATGAGCCCGAAAGATCGCGACATCGCCATGGTGTTCCAGTCCTACGCGCTGTACCCGACCATGAGCGTGCGCGAGAACATCGAGTTCGGCCTGAAAATCCGCAAGATGAAACAGTCGGACATCGACGAAGAAGTCACCCGCGTGGCCAAGCTGCTGCAGATCGAGCACCTGCTCAATCGCAAGCCCGGCCAGCTCTCCGGCGGCCAGCAACAGCGCGTGGCCATGGGCCGGGCGCTGGCGCGGCGGCCGAAGATCTACCTGTTCGACGAACCGCTGTCCAACCTCGACGCCAAGCTGCGGGTCGAGATGCGTACCGAAATGAAACTGATGCATCAGCGCCTGAAGACCACCACGGTCTACGTGACCCACGACCAGATCGAAGCGATGACCCTGGGCGACAAAGTGGCGGTGATGAAGGACGGGATCATCCAGCAGTTCGGCACGCCGAAAGACATCTACACCAACCCGGCCAACCTGTTCGTGGCGAGCTTCATCGGTTCGCCACCGATGAACTTCATCCCGCTGCGCCTGCAACGCAAGGACGGTCGCCTGCTGGCGCTGCTCGACAGCGGCCAGGCCCGTTGCGAACTGCCGATGGGCATGCAGGACGCCGGCCTGGAAGACCGCGAAGTGATCCTGGGCATGCGCCCGGAGCAGATCATGCTGGCGGGCAGCGAGCCCAACGGCTTGCCGACCATTCGCGCCGAAGTCCAGGTCACCGAGCCCACCGGGCCGGACACCCTGGTGTTCGTCAACCTCAACGACACCAAGGTCTGCTGCCGCCTGGCGCCGGACGTGGCACCGCAAGTCGGGGAGACCCTGACGCTGCAATTCGATCCATCGAAAGTGTTGCTGTTCGACGCCAAGTCCGGTGAACGCCTGGGCGTGGCCGGCCAGCCGCAAGCCGATGCCCGGTCGGCGAACGTGGCGCAGTTCAAAGGTCGATGAAGAACAAATGGGGGAGCAGGCCTGCTCCCACAGGAAGGAGTATGCGGTGGATGGGGACATCCGCCGCAATCGTTGTAAACCGCGTTAGATAAAAACAGTTAATAACAATAAAGACGAGGATGTAGGGATGAAGAAGAAAAATAACGCCCAGCTTATCTGCCAGTTGTCAGCCGTTGCGGCGATGATGCTGGCCGGTAGCGCACACGCTGCCGACGCGTTCAGCGCCGATTCGCAGTGGATGACGGGTGATTGGGGTGGCGAGCGGACCAAGCTGATCGAGCAAGGTATCGATATCAAGGCTGACTACGTCGGTGAAATGGGCGCCAACCTGCATGGCGGCTACAACAACGACAAGACGGCGCGTTACTCCGACCAGTTCGGTCTGGGTGTGGCGCTGGACCTGGAAAAACTGATGGGTTGGGATAACACCCAGGCCAAGATCCAGCTCACCAACCGTAACGGCGAAAACATTTCCAATGACCGTGTCGGCGATCCGCGTGCCGGCACCTTGAGCTCTTCCCAGGAAGTCTACGGCCGTGGGCACATGGTCCGCCTGACCCAATTGTGGATCAAGCACCAGTTCCTCGATGGCAAGCTGGACGTCAAGGCCGGTTACTTCGGCGAAGGCGAAGACTTCAACACCTTCCCTTGCGAGTTCCAGAACCTGGCGTTCTGCGGATCTCAAGCGGGTAACTGGGCGACCGGCATCTGGTACAACTGGCCGGTCATGCAGGCCGCACTTCGCGTGAAGTACAACATCACGCCTGAGTTCTATGCGCAGATCGGTGCTTACAACCAGAACCCATCGCAACTGGAACACGGTAACGGCTTCAAGCTCAGCGGCAGTGGTACCAAGGGTACCGTCATTCCGGTCGAGCTGGTCTGGTCGCCGAAGGTCAACAGCCTGCCGGGCGAATACCGTGTCGGTTACTACAAGAGCACGGCCGATGCCAATGACGTCCGTGAAGACGACAATGGCGATGACGCCGCGACTACCGGCAACGCCTATCGCAGCCACAACAGCAAGCACGGCTACTGGTTTGTCGCGCAACAACAACTCACCACTCACAACGGTGACGCTTCCCGCGGCCTGAACATCGCGGCCAACGCGACCTTCCACGACAAGGACACCAACTTCGTCGACAACTACCAGTCGCTGATGTTTGTGTACAAGGGGCCGTTCGATGCGCGTCCTAAAGATGACATCGGGATCGGTTTTGCCCGCATCCATGTCAACGATGACGTGAAGAAAAACTCCGAGCTGACCAACGTTGCCAATGGTGTCAGCGACTACAATGATCCGCTGTTCGCGCCGTTGCGTGACACTGAGTACAACTACGAGCTCAACTACGGCATCCACGTCACCAACTGGCTGACCGTGCGTCCCAACCTGCAATACATCACTCATCCAGGTGGTGTGGATGAAGTCGACAACGCGCTGGTGGCCGGCCTGAAAATTCAGTCGGTGTTCTAACGCTGTTGCGATAAGCTCCTCTCTATGTGCGCATATTTGCGGACGGCCAAGGCTGTCCGCTTTTTTTTGGGGAGCGCTTGGCTGGTGCAAAGTCTGTGGCGAGGGGCCTGTGGGAGCAAGGCTTGCCCGCGATGAAGACAACGCGGTCTCCCAGGGAAGCGAGGCGCTTTCATCGCGAGCAAGCTTTGCTCCCACAGCTCAATCGCCTTGCCACAACAAGCGTTGCAAACAGATGAGCAATTCAATGATTTCCAGGACCGCGGCCCATGCATGAGCATCCGCTACAACGCTTTTTCAGATCCTTGCGCGAACGCCCGGTGTTCGCGTGGGAGCGCTATCGGCAGCGCGATGTGTTGGTGATCGACCACCCGTTGTGCCAGGCGGTGTTCAGTCGCCAGGGCGCGCAGTTGCTGCATTTTCAACCGCGAGGCCAAAAGCCGTGGTTGTGGTGCGCGGCCAAGTGGCCACACGTCGGGGCGATCCGCGGCGGGGTGCCGGTGTGCTGGCCTTGGTATGGTCGTCATCCCAGCGAAAATGCCTGGCCATCCCACGGCTGGGCGCGGTTGATCGACTGGAAACTGCTCGACAGCCGCAGTGATGAAGACGGTGTGCATTTGCACTGGCAACTGCAGCTATGCGACTGGCAAGTGGATCTGCATGCAGACCTGGGTGAGCGCATGGAGCTGCACTTGAGCACCGAGCATCAGGACAGCCTGCCATGCCAGTTGAGCCAGGCCTTGCATGCGTACTGGCGTATTGGTGATGTCGGTGAGGTAGCGCTGTCTGGGCTCGAGGGCGCACAGGGTTACGATCAGTTGAGCCGTGCGGTTTGCCAGCAGGAAGGCGAGTTGCGGGTTGAGGGCGGCTGCCAGCGGGTGTTCCAGCATGAGGGGGAGTTGCAGCTCAAGGACCACGCCTGGCAGCGCGAATTGTGCATCGACACCGGCGACAGCGCCGACACCGTGGTCTGGCATCCGGGCGCACGGCCGTTGCTGGGGGTGAGTTGGGATGAAGTCAGTGAATTCGTCTGCGTCGAAGCGGCCAGTGGCGGCACCGACAGCCTGTGCCTGGCGCCGGGGGAGCGGGCGCACTTGAGTTTGCAGGCGTGGGTGGGGGCTTGATTCAGGTCAGTGGGTGAGACTAACGGCCCCTTCGCGAGCAGGCTCGCTCCCACAGGGTTTTGTGAGCGCCAAAGATCCAGTGTGGGAGCGAGCTTGCTCGCGATGACGGCCGATCAGGCAAGGCTCGGTCAGTTGAACTCATCCCCCACCGGATACCGGCTGGCGTTCAAACTTTCCTTGATCTTGCGCAGATGGGGTTGGAAGTCCACGCCCCGACGCAGGGTCATGCCGGTGGCGAGCACGTCCAGTACGGTGAGCTGGATAATCCGTGAGGTCATCGGCATGTAGATATCGGTGTCTTCGGGCAGCGGAATGTTCAGGCTCAGGGTACTGGCCTTGGCCAATGGCGAGCCTTCGGCGGTCAGGCCCAGCACCGACGCGCCGTTTTCCCGGGCGATGCGCGCCACTTCCACCAGCTCGCGGGTACGACCGGTGTAGGAAATGATCACGAACAGTTCACCGGTATGGGCCACCGACGCGATCATGCGCTGCATCAGTACGTCGGCATGAGCGGTCACTGCCAGGTTGAAGCGGAAAAACTTGTGCTGGGCATCCAGCGCCACCGGGGCGGAGGCGCCGAGGCCGAAGAAGTGGATTTGCCGGGCCTGGATCAGCAGGTCCACGGCGCGACTGATCAAATTGGGATCAAGGGCCTGGCAGGCGCTGTCCAATGAGGCAATGGCACTGCCAAAGATTTTCCGGGTGTAGGCTTCCGGGTTGTCGTCGGCCTCCACCGCACGGCTCACATAAGCAGCGCCGCTGGCCAGGCTTTGGGCCAATTGCAGCTTGAGTTCCGGGTAACCGCTGACGCCGAACGAGCGGCAGAAACGGTTGACGGTCGGTTCACTGACCGAAGCCGCCTGGGCGAGGGCAGCGATGCTGAAGCGGGTCGCCTGCTGCGGGTTGAGCAGGATGATCTCGGCCACCTTGCGTTCGGCCTTGTTCAGGTCTTCAAGGCGACTCTGGATCTGTTCCAGTAAATTTCGCACGCGGTCCATACAAGATTCCTAGGAAGACGGGTCTTTGATACGACCCTTTGCGGTGGCCTATCCTACTGATGGCTCCGACGGACCACCACTCGGAATCGGTATTTTCGAAAAATGTTGTGGTTATTACTACATTTTTCCTTGAGTGATACCTTGAAAAAAGGTATTTGTAGTTTAACTTGATAAAAGAACAAACATCATGCCTTCGATTACGGTTGAACCGTGCACCTTTGCCTTGTTCGGCGCGTTGGGCGATCTGGCCTTGCGCAAGCTCTTTCCTGCCCTGTATCAGCTCGATGGCGCCCAGTTGCTGCACGAGGACACGCGAATCATTGCGCTGGCCCGTGAACCCGGCAGCGAGCAGCAGCATCTGGCATTCATCACCGCCGAACTGCGACGCTACGTCGGGGAAAAAGACCTGGATGAGGGCGTACTCGAGCGTTTCCTGGCACGGTTGACCTACCTGCACGTGGATTTCCTCAAGGCCGACGATTACGTCGCCTTGGCCGAAGCAGCCGGTTCGACCCAGCAGGTCATTGCCTATTTCGCCACCCCGGCGGCGGTGTATGGGGCGATCTGCGAGAACCTGGCGAAGGTTGGCTTGAGCGAAAACACCCGTGTCGTGCTGGAGAAACCCATCGGCTCGGACCTGGAGTCTTCGCGCAAGGTCAACGACGCCGTGGCGCAGTTCTTCCCGGAAAACCGTACCTATCGCATCGACCATTACCTGGGCAAAGAGACGGTCCAGAACCTGATCGCGCTGCGGTTCGCCAACAGCCTGTTCGAAACCCAGTGGAACCAGAACTACATTTCCCATGTGGAAATCACCGTGGCCGAGAAGGTCGGTATCGAAGGCCGCTGGGGCTATTTCGACAAGGCCGGCCAACTGCGGGACATGATCCAGAACCACCTGTTGCAGCTGCTGTGCCTGATCGCCATGGACCCACCGGCCGACTTGTCCGCCGACAGCATCCGTGACGAGAAGGTCAAGGTGCTCAAGGCCCTGGCGCCGATCAGCCCGGAAGGCCTGACCACCCAGGTGGTGCGTGGCCAGTACATCGCCGGCCACAGCGAGGGCAAGGCAGTGCCTGGCTACCTCGAAGAACCCAACTCCAATACCCAGAGCGACACCGAGACGTTCGTCGCCCTGCGCGCCGACATCCGCAACTGGCGTTGGGCCGGGGTGCCGTTTTACCTGCGTACCGGCAAGCGCATGCCGCAAAAGCTGTCGCAGATCGTCATCCACTTCAAGGAACCGTCCCACTACATCTTCGCGCCCGAGCAGCGCTTGCAGATCAGCAACAAGCTGATCATCCGCCTGCAACCGGACGAAGGGATTTCCTTGCGAGTGATGACCAAGGAGCAGGGCCTGGACAAGGGCATGCAATTGCGCAGCGGTCCGTTGCAACTCAACTTCTCCGACACCTATCGCAGCGCACGTATTCCCGATGCATACGAGCGGTTGTTGCTGGAAGTCATGAACGGCAATCAGAACCTGTTTGTCCGTAAAGATGAAATTGAAGCCGCGTGGACGTGGTGTGACCAGTTGATCGCCGGGTGGAAGAAATCCGGCGATGCGCCCAAGCCGTATGCGGCTGGGTCCTGGGGGCCGATGAGCTCCATTGCACTGATCACGCGGGATGGGAGGTCATGGTATGGCGATATCTGAATTGAAACTGCCGCAGGGCGTTAGCGCCCATGAATTCAAGAACCCGGTGGTGCTGGCCGAAGGCCTGGCGCTGAACGTGGCCGAGCAGTTGCGTAATGCAATCGACGCACGCGGTGCGGCGACCCTCGTGGTTTCCGGTGGCCGCAGCCCGGTGGCGTTTTTCCAGCACCTGGCCAAGCAGGCGCTGGACTGGTCCAAAGTGGTGGTCAGCCTGGCCGATGAGCGCTGGGTACCGGTTGAACACGCCGACAGCAACGCCGGCCTGCTCAAGCGTTACCTGCTGCAAGGCGCGGCGGCCAAGGCCCAGTTCCTGAGCCTCTACAGCGCCAGCACCAACCTGGAAGCGGCTGCCGAGCAGGCCGATCGTCTGTTGGCCGAGTTGCCGCCGATCGATGTGCTGGTATTGGGCATGGGCGATGACGGGCACACCGCCTCGCTGTTCCCTGGCAGCCCGAACCTGGCCCAGGCCCTGGACGCCAATGGCACACGTCGCTGCTGGCCGATGCTGGCGCCGACCGTGCCGCACCAGCGCTTGACCATGAGCCGCGCCTTGCTGGCTTCGGCGCAACACAAAGTGCTGTCGATTTCCGGTCAGTCGAAATTGACCACCTTGAACGCTGCGGTGGCCGGTGACGATGTCGCCGAAATGCCGATCCGCGCGTTTTTGCAACCTACGTTAGAGATTTACTGGTGCCCATGAACCAAGGATCAGCCGCTATGACAAACCCATCCCCGACCGTTTCCATGGCGGACAAAGTTGCCCTGATCGACAGCCTCTGCGCCAAGGCGCGGATCCTGCCGGTGATCACCATCGCCCGTGAACAGGACATCCTGCCGCTGGCCGATGCCCTGGCTGCCGGTGGCCTGACGGCGCTGGAAGTGACGCTGCGTTCCCAATACGGCCTCAAGGCCATCCAGGTGCTGCGTGAGCAGCGTCCGGAACTGGTGACCGGTGCCGGCACGGTGCTCGACCGCCACATGCTGGACGCCGCCGAGGCTGCCGGTTCGCAGTTCATCGTCACTCCGGGCATCACCCGTGATCTGCTCGAGGCCAGCGTCTACAGCCCTATCCCGTTACTGCCCGGCATCAGCAACGCCTCGGGCATCATGGAAGGCTACAGCCTGGGCTATCGCCGCTTCAAACTGTTCCCGGCCGAAGTCAGCGGCGGCGTCGCGGCCATCAAGGCTTTGGGCGGCCCGTTCGGCGAAGTGAAATTCTGCCCGACCGGCGGCGTGAGCCCGGCCAACATCAAGAGCTACATGGCGTTGAAAAACGTGATGTGCGTGGGCGGTAGCTGGATGCTCGATCCTGAGTGGATCAAGAACGGCGACTGGGCCCGCATCCAGGAATGCACCGCCGAGGCCTTGGCGCTGCTGGACTGATTGTTTTACCGAACCTCGTTGGGTGTTCTACGGTTTTACGGTGCGCTTGGTCGGCGCGCCGTTTTTTTTTGCCTGGGTTTTTATGGCAGCACAAAACTCCTGTGGCGAGGGAGCTTGCTCCCGCTGGGGTACGTGTAGGAGCTGTGTAGGAGCTGACGAGTGCAACGAGGCTGCGATCTTTCCACTGACAATTGAGTCGAGAGCGAAAGAGCAAGATCAAAAAATCGCAGGCTTCGCCAGCTCCTACAGAGCCCTGCGGGAGCAGGGATCTAGGTACGGCTCAGTTCAAGCAGTGCTTTGGTCAACCGCTCGATATCACTCGCCAAGGTAATCAGCCCCGGGGTAATGCGGATGCATGGCCCGACGCTGGTGTGGCGCACCACGGTGAAGATCCCATGCTCATTGAGCAATCGATCGGCCATCGCTTGTTGATCGGCCCGGGCGGTGAAGCGCATCGCGGTGATCCCGCAATAGAGGCGCTGGTCATCCGGGGTCATGACTTCGATGCCCGGCACATCGCGCACGGCGCTCACCCACAGGTCACGCAGATAACAGAGGCGCGCGCCTTTGGCCGAAGCGCCACCCAGGGCCTGGTGTTCTTCGAAGACCAGCGGCAGGGTGAGCAAGGCAGGGATGTTGGGCGTGCTGTGGGGCGTGCGTGAGCGGATGTCGGTGGCGGGGTAGCTGTCTTCGTCCATGTCCGGGTCGATGTCGGCCAAGCGCTGCGGGGCGATGTACAGGAAGCCCTGGGAGAGGGGGCCGCCGATCCACTTCTGCAGGTTGAACCCGGCGAATTCGATCCCGAGCTTCTTCAGGTCGAAATCGATCTGGCCCAGGGCGTGGGCACCGTCGAGGATGATGTCGACGGCAAACTCGCGGGCACTCTCGGCAATGGCCTGGACCGGCATCACCAGTCCGGTGAGGTGGTTGACGTAGGTCAGCGCCATCAACTTGAGGCGAGGGTAGCGAATGAACGCTTCGCGATAAGTGCCCACCAGGCTTTCGAAACTGGCCGGGTGCTGGTGGACGATTTCGATCACCTCCACGCCACGCTGGCGGGCCAGCCAGCGCATTGCACTTTTGACCGAGGCATATTCCAGATCACAGATCAGCACTTGATCGCCTGGCTTGAGGCCGTTGTAGTTGCGAATCAGCGTCTGCAAGGCGTCCACCGCGCTACCGGCCAATGCCACGCTCTGGGGGGATGCGTGGATCAGCCGGGCTACCTGCCGACGAATGGCTTCGCCGTGTTCACGGTCGAAATGCTGGCGCACGTACACCGAGTTGCCCCGGTTGATGAATTCGATGTTGCGCTGGTACTCCTCCACCACGGTGCGGGACATGCGTCCGAAGTAGCCGTTTTCCAGGTTGAGCGGGCCGGCGGGATCGATGTCGTAGCGGCCGACAAACGTCTGCCAGAAAGCTTCATCATGGGCGCGTAGCGTGTTTTCGGGCATGACGGGGCTCAACTGATCAGGGGCGAGGCTTGGGTTTGCCGTGTTTGGCGCGCAATGGATCGAGCAGGTCCGACAGCCCGTTGTGATCGATTTCCTGCATCAGTGCCAGCAAACCACCCAGTTCACCGTGAGGAAAACCCTCGCGGGCGAACCAGTTCAGGTATTGACCGGGCAGGTCAGCCAGGATTCGCCCCTTGTATTTGCCGAACGGCATTTGACGCGTGACGAGCAATTCGAGCTTTTCCGGGTTCATGGCAATCGTCTGATTCAAATCTGCCTCGAAAATACAGGCATTCTGCATGCAGGCCAAATGACAGATCATGCAAATAACGCGGATACAGTTTTCTGGTTTTTTGTTAAATGGCTGATTTTAAAGAAAATTAACTGGATTCTTTGACTGGCATGGCCGATGCAACAGCCCTTGCAGGTTTTTTATTCACCAAGCAAAGGAACTGAAAAATGACTGACATCAACAAAGAATCCATCTCCGTCTTGAACGACCTGATCGAGACCAGCAAAGATGGCCAGGAAGGCTTCAAGACCTGCGCTGAAGACATCAAGCACCCACAACTCAAGGCGCTGTTCGTTCAACGTGCTGCCGACTGCGCGACTGCTGCGGCCGAACTGCAAGCGGCGGTTCGCTCCCTGGGCGGCGATCCGGAAACCTCCACCAGCGTCGCCGGTGACCTGCACCGTCGTTGGGTGGACGTGAAATCCATGTTCACCGGCAAGGATGAAGAAGCGGTGCTCAACGAAGCCGAGCGTGGCGAAGACCATGCGCTCAAGGCCTACAAGGAAGCGCTCGAGAAAATCACCAAGCACAACCTGGTCGGCATTCGTGACCTGGTTGAGCGTCAGTACCACGGTGTGCAACGCAACCATGACCAGGTCAAGGCCCTGCGTAACCAGGCGCGCGCCAGCTAACAACGCGTCCTGATCAAAAAAAACGCCAGCTTGCCTGGCGTTTTTTTGTGGCCAGAGATTGCTCCCGCCAGACCAGCAGGAAATGTGTGGGAGCGGTGTAGGAGCGGTGTAGGAGCTGTGTAGGAGCTGTCGAGTGCAACGAGGCTGCGATCTTTCCCCAGGCAATTGCATCTCAAGCGAAAGATCAAAAGATCAAAAGATCGCAGGCTTCGCCAGCTCCTACAGGTCTTGGCGGGAGCAATCTCTGCCCACAAAAGCGTTCGAATGATTGGGCGACAAACAACTCTGGACTCGAATAGATAGCTAGCTAATAATTGCACCGCCGATCCCTCGCATTGCATCTATTGTTACTGGCGTCCCCCAAAGAGTTTTTCGCGTGCCCATAACCTTCCAGGCCTTGTTTGCCCCTGACCGCCTCGCTTTGCAGTTCGCCATCAAGACGGTGCTTGGTGCCGGGCTGGCGTTGTGGCTGGCGTTGCGCTGGGGGCTGGAGCAGCCGTCATGGGCGCTGATGACTGCGATCATCGTCGCCCAGCCACTGTCCGGGATGGTGGTGCAGAAGGGGTTGGCGCGATTGGTCGGCACGCTGGTGGGCACCGTCATGTCGGTGGTGTTCATGGGCCTGTTTGCCCAGGCGCCCTGGTTGTTCCTGCTGGCCTTGGCGCTCTGGCTGGGGTTGTGCACAGCCTGTTCGACGCTGTTGCGCAGTGCCTGGTCGTATTCATTCGTGCTGGCCGGTTACACGGTGGCGATCATTGCCTTGCCGGCCATTTCCCATCCGCTGGGTGTGTTCGACCAGGCGGTGGCGCGCTGCACCGAGATCAGCCTGGGCATTGTCTGCGCCACGGCGGCCAGTGCCTTGCTCTGGCCGTTGCGGGTCGAGCGGCAACTGGCCGGTCAGGCCCTTGCTGCCTGGCAGAGTGGCATGCAGGCCGCCCGGGCGACCCTGGCTGGCGATGTCCAGGCGCGAAAAGGGCTCCTGGAAATTCTGGGCAGGATCGTCGCGGTGGATGCCCAGCGCGAACATGCCTGGTTCGAAGGCAGCCGTGGCCGACAGCGAGCCCGGGCCATCAGCGGCTTGAGCCAGAAATTGCTGATGTTGCTGCGCCTTTCGCGCTCGGTGCGCCGGCAGTGGAAACAGCTCGATCCCGAGGAGGCCGAGGCTCTTCAGCCGTGGATGAACGAGGTACAGCAGGCCCTCGATGCCGACAGTGCGACCCTGCAGGCCTTGCGCCCCCGGGTATGGGATGCGTCTCACGACCCGCAGATCAGCTCGGCGCAGAGTTACTGCCTGGCGCGGTTCGCCTTGTTGCTCGATACCGCCCTGGCCGCCTGCGCGGCCTTGACGGCGGTACAGGAGGGCAGGGAGGCGGCGGATCCACCGCGAACCTTGGCGCCTCATCGTGATCTGTCCCTGGCCATGGTCTTTGGTGCGCGCAGCGCCCTGGCGTTCCTGGCGGTGGCCTGTTTCTGGCTGGCGACTGCCTGGCCCGCCGCATCGGGTGCGATGCTACTGACGTGCGTGGTGTGCAGCTTGTTTGCCAGTCGCGAAAACGGCGCGCAGATCGGTATGAGTTTTCTGCGGGGCATTCTGTTGGCCGTGCCGACGGCGTTCGTGATTGGCGAGCTTTTGCTACCGCAATGGAGCAGCTTTGCGATGCTGTGCATGGCCATGGGCGTGCCGTTGTTTTTCGGCGCGCTGGGTATGGCCAAGCCGCAGATCTTCGCCACGGCGACCTCGTTCTGCCTGCATTTCGTGGTGTTGATTTCACCGCTCAATGCCATGAAGTACGACGTCGCAGCGTTCTTCAACAGCGCCCAGGCCATGATGATTGGCGTGGGCGCGGCGGTGCTGGCCTTCAATCTGCTGATTTTGCGCAACCCGGCCTGGCACAGCCGTCGCCTGCTGGCCGCGACCCTCCACGATCTGGTGCGCCTGACCCATCGCAGCCTGCGTGGTGCCGAGAGCTGGTTCGGCGGACGCATGGCCGATCGGCTGTTGCAGCTTGCGCGGCATCACCCCGAATTGCCGGTGCAGGCGCGCAGCCGTTGGGATGATGGTTTGCTTGGCCTGGACATTGGCGATGAACTGTTGCATTTGCGCCTGAGCCTGGCCGTCGCCCAAGTGCCCGATACCCGGGCGCAGCGCCGTTATTTCGAAGCGCTGGAGCAGGTGCTCGAACACGGCCCGACCGGTGACCAGGCCGATGCACTGGCCCCGGCAAGCGCCGAGTTCCTGACGGAGTTGTCGAGCCAGCCGCCCGGTGACGCATTGAAGTTGGCCCAGGGCGCGGTGGTGCAATTGCAAAACAGCTGGCGCGCCTGGTGCCACCAGCACGAACCTGAACGACGGGAGCACAGCCATGGGCTTGCGTGAGTGGTCGATTGGCGGGGTGTTGCTCAGCCCGTTCCTGATTTATGTGGTGCTGGCGTTGCTGGTGACCGGTGCGTTGCGCCTGTTGCTCAGCCTGGTGCCGGCCGGGCGCTGGATCTGGCATGAAGCCTTGTTCGACTGCGCCCTGTATGTCTGTGTCCTGACCGTTATTACCGTGGTCCTCGGGCCGCTATAGGAGTTGAACATGCGTACATCCGTACGTGTCGCCGTCACGCTGTGCATGGTGGCCGTGGCGATCTTCGCCGGGTTTCACTTGTGGCAGTACTACATGCTCACACCCTGGACCCGCGATGCGCGGATCCGCGCCGACGTGGTGGTGATTGCCCCCGACGTGTCGGGTTGGGTGCGTGAGCTCAAGGCGGTGGATAACCAACAGGTCAAGGCCGGCGACGTGTTGCTGAGTATCGACCGCGAGCGTTTCGAGGCCGCGGTGGAGAAGGCTCGGGCGGTGGTGCAGACGCGCCAGCAGCAACTGAGCCTGCGTGAACACGAAGCCAGCCGCCGTGCGGCCCTTGGACCCCAGGCCATCAGCGCCGAACTGCGGGAAAACGCCCAGATCAACGCCGGCATCGCCCGCGGCGAACTGCGCGAAGCCCAGGCCGAGGCCAAGGTGGCCGAGCTCAACCTGGCGCGCAGCCAGGTCCTGGCCCCACGCAACGGCCACATCACCAACCTGCGCCTGGCCGAAGGCAACTACGTGAATGCCGGGCAGCCGGTGATGGCGCTGATCGACGACTCGACGTTCTATGTGCAGGCCTATTTCGAAGAAACCAAGTTGCCGAGGATCCGCGTGGGCGATCCGGTCAAGATCTGGCTGATGAGCGCCGGCCATGCGCTGGAGGGCCATGTCGAGAGCATCAGCCGTGGCATTACCGACCGCAACACCAATCCCGATGCGCAATTGCTGGCGGAGGTGGAGCCGACCTTCAACTGGGTGCGTCTGGCCCAGCGGATACCGGTGCGGATCAAGTTGGACAAGGTGCCGGAGGGGGTGAACCTGAGCGCGGGGATGACGGCGAGCGTGCAGGTGCGCGAAGGCCCGCCTTAAATGTGGGAGCAAGGCTTGCCCGCGATGAAGATAACTCAGTCTCTCAGGGAACCGAGGCGCCTGCATCGCGAGCAAGCTTTGCTCCCACATTTAAGGCTCGCCACAAGTCACTCACCGTAGGCGCCTGTGAATCAACCCACGGTGATCGCCGGCAACGTCGGCAAGGTCACGGTCTGCTGCTTGCGCGGTGCGAGGATTTCGGCTTCGCCGTCCACCACCAGCTCGTCGCGCTGGTTGAACACGCGCGTGGCGATGCGCACACGGAATTTCGGCAGTTTCTCCAGGATCTCCAGGCGCACGGTCAGGGTGTCGCCGATTTTCACCGGCTTCTGGAAGCTCATCTGCTGGCCGATGTAGATGGTGCCCGGCCCAGGCAACTCGCAGGCCACAGCGGCGCTGATCAGCGCACCGCTGAACATGCCGTGGGCGATGCGCTCCTTGAACATGCTCGCGGCGGCGAATTCGGCGTCCAGGTGCACCGGGTTGTGATCGCCCGACATCGCCGCGAACAGCTGGATGTCACGCTCTTCGACGGTCTTGCTGTAGCTGGCGGTCTGGCCTACTTCGAGGGCTTCGTAAGGGGTGTTGGTAACCTGGGTCATCTGTTTCAGATCCTGTGAAGGAGTAAAGGAAAAACGCTGCAAGCCTACTCGCTGCGTGGCGGCCGCTTGTGGCTCAGGGCCTGGGCAATCCAGGCCAGCACGTCGGCGGTCACTTCATCGCGGTTGGTTTCATTGAACAGTTCGTGCCGGGCCTGCGGGTAAATCGTCAATTGCAGGTGCCGGATGCCGGCGTCACGCAAGGCGTCGGCCAGATCCTTCAGACGCTTGCCTTCGCTCACCGGATCACATTCGCCACCGATCACCAGCAGGGGCAGGCCCGGATCGATCTGGGCGAGATTGGACGCTTTGCTGATTTGCTGCAACCCGCCGAGCAGGTCGACCCACAGTTGATTGGTGCAGCGAAAGCCACACAGCGGGTCGTGGACGTACTTGTCGACTTCGGCCGGGTCGCGGCTGAGCCAGTCGAAGGGGGTACGCGTGGGTTTGAATTTCTTGTTGAAACTGCCGAACGACAGCCACTCGATCAACGCGCTGCGCCCCGTGGCTCCCTGGCGCCAGCGTTCGAAGCGGGCGATCAGGCGAGCGCTGCGGTAGAGCGTCACCGGTTGAAAGTTCGATCCGCTGAGAATCGCCCCGTGCAGGCTGGCGCTGTGATGCAACAGGTAACCCTGGGCGATGTAGCTGCCCATGCTGTGGCCCAGCAACACGATGGGGGTTTCGGGGTGTTGTTGGCCGATGTGCTGGTTGAGACTGGCCAAGTCGCCCACGACTTTGGTCCAGCCGTCCTCGTCGGCAAAATGGCCGAGAATCGTTTCCTCGCCGGTCTTGCCATGGCCGCGCAGGTCCACAGCACAGACACCGTAGCCTTCGTCGCACAATGCCTGGGCCAGACGGGCGTAGCGGCCGCTGTGTTCGGCCATGCCGTGGGCCAGCATGATCATCGCCAACGGGGCGGTTTCGGGCAGCCACTGGTTGACGAACAGGCGGCTATGGTCGGTCGCGGTCAGCCAGAACGTTTGGTGGATCATGGCGATTCCTTTGCACAAAGTCAGACGCAGCGTCGCTGCATTGTATAGCGCATCCGCTGCGTCTCGCCTGATCAGGCCACGCCATGGCAGGAAGATTCACACAATCTATGACGCAGGTTGCCATATTTGCCTGATTGGCCATAGCTGCTAGTGTCCCAGGAGCTCCGCCTCTGCAAGCGATACAGATGCGGCCCGGACATGCTCAGGTAAAGAGGACAAAAACAATGCAGCCTGATTTCTGGAATGACAAGCGCCCGGCCGGCGTGCCCCTGGATGTTGACCTTGGGGCCTACAAGTCGGTGATCGAGGTGTTCGAACGTTCCTGTAAGAAATTTGCCGACCGTCCGGCGTTCAGCAACATGGGGGTGACGCTCACCTATGCCGAGCTCGAGCGCTACAGCGCGGCCTTCGCCGGCTACCTGCAAGCCCATACCGACCTGGCGCCGGGTGATCGAATCGCGGTGCAGATGCCTAACATCCTGCAGTACCCGATCGCCGTGTTCGGTGCCTTGCGCGCCGGGCTGGTCGTGGTCAACACCAACCCGTTGTACACCGCGCGGGAAATGCGTCATCAGTTCAAGGACTCCGGTGCCCGGGCGCTGGTGTACCTGAATATGTTCGGGCAGAAAGTCCAGGAGGTGTTGCCCGATACGGACCTGCAGTACCTGATCGAAGCGAAGATGGGTGACCTGATGCCCACCGCCAAGGGCTGGCTGGTCAACACGATGGTGAGCAAGGTCAAGAAAATGGTCCCGGCCTATTCGCTGCCCCAGGCCATTTCCTTCAAGAGTGCCTTGCGCCTGGGACGCGGCCAGGGCATCAAGCCGCTGAAAGTCAGCCTCGACGATATTGCGGTGTTGCAATACACCGGCGGCACCACCGGGTTGGCCAAGGGCGCGATGCTGACTCACGGCAACCTGGTGGCCAACATGCAACAGGCCCGGGCCTGCCTGGGGCAGCTAGGCGATGACGGCCATCCACTGTTGCGCGAAGGCCAGGAGGTCATGATCGCGCCGCTGCCGCTGTACCATATCTATGCGTTCACGGCGAACTGCATGTGCATGATGGTGACCGGCAATCACAACGTGCTGATCACCAATCCGCGGGACATCGGTGGTTTTATCAAGGAGTTGAAGAACTGGCGTTTCTCGCTGCTGCTGGGGCTCAACACGTTGTTCGTGGCATTGATGGACCATCCGGATTTCAAGACCCTGGATTTTTCCAACCTCAAGGTCACCAACTCGGGCGGCACGGCGCTGATCAAGGCCACCGCCGAACGTTGGGAGCAGATCACCGGTTGCGGCATCACCGAAGGTTATGGTTTGACCGAAACCTCGCCAGTGGCCAGTGCCAATCCTTATGGCGGCAAGTCCCGGCTGGGTACGGTGGGGATGCCGGTGCCGGGCACGCTGATGAAAGTGATCAACGACGATGGCGTCGAGCAGCCCCTGGGCGAGCGCGGCGAGCTGTGCATCAAGGGCCCGCAGATCATGAAAGGCTACTGGAACAAGCCTGAGGCCACGGCCGAAGTGCTGGACCACGAGGGCTGGTTCAAGTCCGGCGATATCGCGGTGATCGACCCGGACGGTTTCGTGCGCATCGTCGACCGCAAGAAGGACATGATCATCGTCTCGGGATTCAATGTGTACCCCAACGAGATCGAAGACGTGGTGATGGCCCATCCCAAGGTGGCCAACTGCGCGGTGATCGGCGTGCCGGACGAACGTTCGGGGGAGGCGGTGAAGCTGTTCGTGGTGGCGCGGGAAACCGGCGTCAGCCTTGAAGAACTCAAGGCCTACTGCAAGGAGAACTTCACCGGCTACAAGGTACCCAAGCACATTGTGCTGCGGGAGTCGTTGCCAATGACTCCGGTGGGCAAGATTCTGCGGCGGGAGCTGCGGGATATCGCCTGAGGCCCGCCGGGGTATCTGTCCTGACGAAAACCTGTGGGAGCACAGCTTGCTCGCGATAGCGGTGGAACAGCCTCATTTGTATTGGCTGACATACCCCTATCGCGAGCAAGCTGTGCTCCCACAGTTGTTTGATTCAGAGAGATTTAACAGGGTGTAGATTTTTTACTCTAAAAATGACCATAAAATATTCATGAGTCATGTTTGTGACTGTGGGGGCTGCTTTTGGCTCTAGTCGGCCCCTGGCAAAGCTGCTACTCTCGGCGCGCTTTTGTGACTTCTCGGCCTTGATTCAAGCCAGATTCACCAACAAACACACACCAATAATAATCGCATCAAATGCGGTGAGAATTCGCGTTGCTGAGGAGTGGGCTTCCATGATTGAAGACTTTTGGAAGGATAAGTACCCAGCTGGGATTGCTGCCGACATCAATCCAGACGAGTATCCGAATATTCAGGCGGTGTTGAAGCAGTCCTGCCAACGCTTTGCCAACAAGCCGGCATTCAGCAACCTCGGCAAGACGATCACCTACGGTGAACTCTACGAGTTGTCCGGTGCCTTTGCCGCGTACCTGCAACAGCATACCGATTTACAGCCCGGTGATCGAATCGCCGTGCAGCTGCCCAACGTTCTCCAGTACCCGGTGGCCGTGTTCGGGGCGATCCGCGCCGGGCTGATCGTGGTCAACACCAACCCGCTGTACACCGCGCGGGAAATGGAACATCAGTTCAACGACTCCGGCGCCAAGGCGCTGGTGTGCCTGGCGAACATGGCGCACCTGGCCGAGACCGTGGTACCCAAGACGAGCGTCAAGCACGTCATCGTCACCGAAGTCGCCGACTTGCTGCCGCCGCTCAAGCGCCTGTTGATCAACAGCGTGATCAAGTACGTCAAGAAGATGGTCCCGGCCTATCACTTGCCCAAGGCCGTCAAGTTCAACGACGTGCTGAGCAAAGGCCACGGCCAACCCGTGAGCGAAGCCAACCCCACCAGCGACGATGTGGCCGTGCTGCAATACACCGGTGGCACCACCGGCGTGGCCAAGGGCGCGATGCTCACTCATCGCAACCTGGTGGCGAACATGTTGCAGTGCAAGGCGCTGATGGGCTCCAACCTCAATGAAGGTTGCGAGATTCTGATCACGCCGCTGCCGCTGTACCACATCTATGCCTTCACCTTTCATTGCATGGCGATGATGCTGATCGGTAACCACAACATCCTGATCAGCAACCCGCGTGACCTGCCGGCGATGGTCAAGGAGCTGTCGAAGTGGAAGTTCAGTGGTTTCGTCGGCCTCAATACGCTGTTCGTGGCCCTGTGCAACAACGAAGCCTTCCGCAAGCTGGATTTCTCGGCCCTGAAAGTCACCCTGTCTGGCGGCATGGCCCTGCAACTGGCAGCAGCCGAGCGCTGGAAAGCGGTGACCGGCTGCCCGATCTGCGAAGGTTATGGCATGACCGAAACCAGCCCGGTGGCCACCGTCAACCCGATCCAGCACATCCAGATCGGGACTATCGGCATTCCGGTGCCGTCGACGCTGTGCAAGGTGATCAATGACGCGGGCGTCGAACAGCCATTGGGCGAAATCGGCGAGTTGTGCGTGAAAGGTCCGCAGGTCATGAAGGGCTACTGGCAGCGCCAGGACGCCACCGACGAGATACTCGACAGCGAAGGCTGGCTCAAGACCGGTGACATTGCGCTGATCCAGCCGGACGGCTACATGCGCATCGTCGATCGCAAGAAGGACATGATCCTGATCTCCGGTTTCAACGTGTACCCCAACGAACTGGAAGATGTGCTGGCAACCCTGCCGGGCGTGCTGCAGTGCGCGGCCATCGGCATACCGGACGAGAAGTCTGGCGAGGCGATCAAGATCTTCATCGTCGCCCGGCCAGGTGTCACGTTGACCAAGGAGCAGGTGATGGAACACATGCGTGCCAACGTCACCGGCTATAAGGTGCCCAAGGCCGTGGAGTTCCGTGATGCCTTGCCGACGACCAACGTGGGCAAGATCCTGCGGCGCGAGTTGCGGGATGAAGAGCTCAGGAAGCTGGGTTTGAAGAAGTAAGACTGTTGCCAATGAAGAGCACCGTTGATGCGGTAATGCTCTTCACTTAAAGAAACGGCGCTTTTCCGAGGAGGGAAAGCGCCGTTTTCTTTTGGGCTGGATTGGGTACATATCCGTTACCGCAGCAACGGATATACACACCAAAGCTAGGAAATCGCATTACAACCTGAACTGCGCAAAATCCAGATTGGTGCCACCCGGCCGCATGTCCTGAAGATAGGAATCCTTGTCAGCACTCAGTTCCAGACTCAAGGCTGCCTTGCGTTTACCTTGGTTGCGCACTTCCAGGCCTTCCATTTTCTCGCGCAGGAACACCGTCGGCACCTTCAGGTGCAGCAGCTCATCGGTGGCCGGCGTGTGCAGCAGCAGGTGAATCCATTCGTATTGACCGATGGCCAGGCGCGCC
Source organism: Pseudomonas sp. Root401 (assembly GCF_001425105.1). Classification (NCBI taxonomy): domain Bacteria; kingdom Pseudomonadati; phylum Pseudomonadota; class Gammaproteobacteria; order Pseudomonadales; family Pseudomonadaceae; genus Pseudomonas; species Pseudomonas sp. Root401. The sequence goes on from NZ_LMDO01000008.1 coordinate 116,875, forward strand.
ACCGGGATATCGAACCAGAAAATGTTTCGGTTGCGGTTCAATTCGCTGAAGTGGCAGTTGTTGACGCCCAGTATGGCGCCGCCCAGATCCTGGTTTCTGCGGGCGATGGCCTGCTTTTTATCGAGTTTCATAACGTTCCTACGGGGTTGGAGCTTCAGGCCGCAGCCTGAATACGTGGGGCATTCTCGGTGGTTGCCGGGCAAACATAAAGCCCCGGCTGTAGGAACAATGAAACTTGGCTTGGCAATCGTCGGTCAATTCAGCGTCGGGCATGAAAGACGAAATTGATCCAACGTCGCCAAACAGGCTACTTTGTTGTGACAACGGCCCCTGAGTCGCCAAGCGACCCCCTTTTTTTGCGGCGAAAGGAGACGCACATGATGTTCCCGGCCTTGAAAGGCTTACCCTTGCATCGTGTGATGATGCGCACCGTGACCGAGTTTCTCGACGACGAGATGTCGACCTACGCCTCGGCGTTAGCCTACCAAATGCTGTTTTCGCTGTTTCCTTTCATTCTTTTTTTGATCGCGTTGATCGGCTTCCTGCACCTGCCGGACTTCTTCTCCTGGCTGCGCCTGCAATCGGAGTTGGTGTTGCCGCCCCAGGCCCTGGAGCAGGTCAACCCAGTGATCGACCAGCTCCAGCAATCCAAGGGCGGGTTGTTGTCGGTGGGTATCGTCATTGCGTTGTGGACCGCCTCGGCGGGCGTGCGGCTGATGATGAGCGCGATGAACGCCGCCTACGATGTGGTGGAAGGCCGTCCGGCCTGGAAGCGCTTTCCGCTGTCGATTTTCTACACCGTCGGCATCGCCGGCATGCTGCTGGCCGCTGCGGCGCTGATGGTGCTCGGGCCACAGGTGATGGGTTGGATTGCGGCCCAGGTCGGCTTGGAGGAGTTCATTGTCACGCTCTGGACGATCGTGCGCTGGCCGGTGATCGTGATCTTGCTGATGGTGGCTGTGGCGCTGATCTATTACGTAATGCCCGACGTCAAGCAGGAGTTCCGCTTCATCACGCCGGGGTCGGTGCTGGCGGTGGTGGTGTGGATCATCGCTTCCCTGGGCTTCGCGTTTTACGTCAAGACCTTTGCCAACTACAACGCCATGTATGGCAGCATCGGTGCGATCATCGTGTTGTTGCTGTATTTCTATATTTCTTCGGCGGTGCTGTTGCTCGGTGCGGAGATGAATGCGGTGATCGAGCACATGTCCACCGAGGGCAAGAATCCGGGCGAAAAGAGCGCCGGCGAGCACGAAAAACAGCATGTGTCGGGCCTGGGCCGCGACCATTCCATCCCTCATCCCCACCCTGACGAAGCCCGACCATGATCCGTGACATCCTGAAAATGGGCGACGAACGCCTGCTGCGCATCGCCCCGCCGGTGCCCGCCGAAATGTTCGACAGCCCAGAATTGTGGCAACTGATCGACGACATGTTCCAGACCATGGAAAGCGTCGGCGGTGTCGGCCTGGCGGCGCCACAGATCGGTGTGGACCTGCAACTGGTGATCTTCGGCTTCGAGCACAGCGAGCGTTACCCCGACGCCGAGGCCGTGCCCCAGACCATCCTGATCAACCCGCTGATCACCCCACTGGGCCCGCAGATGGAAGAGGGTTTCGAAGGTTGCCTGTCAGTGCCGGGCCTGCGCGGGGCGGTCGAGCGCTACCAGGACATCCGTTACGAAGGTTTCGATCCCAAGGGCGAGCCGATCGTGCGTTACGCCTCGGGCTTTCATGCGCGGGTGGTGCAGCATGAATGCGATCACCTGATCGGGCGCTTGTACCCCTCGCGCATCAGTGATTTCAGCAAGTTCGGGTTTACCGAGGTGATGTTCCCGGACCTGGACCCCACGGCCGACGATTAACTCATGATCGACATACACCCCTGTGGGAGCGAGCCTGCTCGCGATAGCGGTGTATCAGCCAACTCATCTGCTGGATGTAAAACCGCAATCGCGAGCAGGCTCGCTCCCACAATGGATTGTATTGAGTTTCAGAAGCGTATTTTTGGCGCAAGCCCCATCGCAATCATCGGCTTGCTGCGCGCATACCGGCTCAGACGCTCAGCCATCGCATAGGGCAGTTCGGGGTCGAAGCTGAAACCACGCCGCTCATAAAAACCACGCAAGTCCGGGTGGCAGAACAGCCACACCGGCTCGTTCACGCCGTTCACCGCCTCGGCGATCAACCGCCCTGCAACGCCCTGCACGCGGTACGCCGGGTCGACGAACAACCCTGTCAGCCAATGCCCACCCGACACCGGTCGCAGGCACAGGGCTGCGACGATCTCATCGCGCCGCGCCACCCAAAGCTGCGCGTCACGCACCGCTTTCATCGAGGATTGGTGGGCGCGATAGAACTTGTTCATCAGCGGCCAAAGCGATTCTTCGAGCGCTGCGTAATGGATTTCGGACATGGCAGGGTCGTGGGCGATAAGGGGAGGGCGATTATAAAAGAACGCAGGTGCAGCGATAGGTGTATACCTGACTTCACATCCCGTATGAGTGGAGTACGTATCATGGCCAAAGGCATGGATTCAAAAAAAGCGGCAAAGAAAAAACCGGCGAAAACTGCCGATGAAAAGCGCGCCGACAAAAAAACCAAGAAGGTGAACCTGTTCGGTCATTGAACCGATACTGCTTCGGTTGGCCTCAGGTTTGAGCTGGGGCGACAACCCCCAGCTCAAACGCTCCGCCCTGTGCCGAGGCTTAAAGCGAGGCGAGAAACATATCCGTGGCCGAGGCTTTGTCGTCGGTGCGGCTCTGCTGGGCCTTTTCCACTTGTGCGATCGCCGACTTGTCCTGCATGCGCTGGGCAATTTCCTGGCTGACCGCCATCTGCTTCTCGGGCGGCATCGCTTCGAACTCTTCCTCTGTAATGCCCATCTCTTCGAGAATGCTGTCGCGCAGGCGCTCTTCGGGCGTCTTGCTCATGTAGTCCTTGAATTCTGCCGTTGCAGAACCACCCAGTGTCGTGGTTTCTTCGGCCGCTGTTGAAGCCACGGTCTGCAATTGCACGCGGGTCTTGGCGAACGCCTCGTCGACATTGTCGCTGATGGCGGTGCTCGCATTGACCTGTTGCGTGGCTCGTTGGGTGAAGGACTCCTGAACCTGGGCAGCGCCCTGGCTGGCCTGGGCCTGGACGTTATCGCGCAAGGCCTGCAACGCGGCACTTTGCAGGCCGCTGGCGGCTTCGGCGGTGGGATCTTCGCCCGGGCGTTTGAGCGGCAAGACCATCGCTTGCTGTTTTGCACTGACCAACATGATGAACACCTGTGGGTAATGACTGAGCGATGGGCAGGAGCAATTCCCATGCCGTCGCCGCAAGGCGCCTATTCCAAGGCTTGTGGGCAGGCACGTGGCGAGCGGGGCGGCCAATCCTTGCCGTTCGTCGGCATGGATCGACCGCGTCGTGCCGGGCTCAGGTGCTTTCGCGGACCTTGAGCTCAAAGCCCATGTCCACCACCGGCTGCGCGATGCGGTTGCCGGCCATTAACGTCAGCATTTGCTCGGCTGCACGGCGGCCGATGGCTTCCCGTGGGGTGCTGATGCTGCTCAGGCGCGGTACCGTGTGGGCCGAGGCGGGCAGGTCGTTGAAGCCCAGGATCGAGACCTGCTCGGGGATCTTGATGCCGCAGCGCAGCGCCTCGAACAAGGCGCCATGGGCCAGGTCGTCGTTGCCGAAGAAGATCGCATCGACGTCCGGGTGGCTGTCCAGCAACTGCAGGAACAACTCGCCGCCCAAGCCTACCGATGATGGGCGTGGGGTCAGCAGTTCCAGGTCCGGGTCATACAGACCGGCTTTCTGCAGGGCGCGGCGAAAACCTTCGCCACGCAGCAGGGTGCGTTGGTCCAGTTGCGCGCCGATGTAGGCCAGGCGCTTGCGGCCTTTGGAAATCAGGTGCTCGGCCGCCGTTTCGCCGGCCTTGAGCTGGGAGAAGCCGACGCAATTGAGCCCCGCGCCGGGGTCCAGTTCCATCATGTACACGCAGGGAATATTGCTGGCCTCGATCATGCGTCGGGCGCTTTCGGTGCGGTCGAAACCGGTCAACAGCAAACCACGCGGCTGATAGGCCATGTAGTTGCGCAGCAGGTCTTCTTCTTCGTCCCGGGAATAGTGGTAGTTGCCGATCACCACTTCGAAACCCTTGGGTCGCAGCACCCGATGAATGGCTTCCAGGGTGTCGATGAACAACAGGTTGGACAACGACGGCACCAGCACCACCACCGAATGGCTCTGGGCCGAAGCCAGGGCGCGGGCGGCGGGGTTGACGACGTAGTTGAGCTCCACGGCGGCCTGGCGGACTTTTTCCACCAGGTCGACGGCTACGGTGCTGACGCCGCGCAGGGCACGGGAGGCGGTGATGGGACTGACACCGGCCAGGCGTGCGACTTCGTTGAGCGTAGGGCGACCGGTGGTGCGAGTATTCTTATCGTTTTTAGGGGCGGTCATCAGGGCGGCTTGCCAAACAAAAATCAAGGCACTAAGGTAGCGCTGTCTCGACGCGGCTGCAATTGCGTAAGTGGGGTTTGCCTGATCCCCGTGTGCTGGCGTCGTGAACGAACATGCTGCAACCACAAAAATGACAAGAAGGCGTCGGCAACTTCTGCTTTTGCTGCGGTGTCATAACTGGCAAAGGTAGCGCTGTCTGCGCGCTGAGGTGTTACATGAATAATCCCATCACCGCCCTGGTCATCATGGGCGTTGCCGGTTGCGGCAAAACTTGCGTCAGCCAGGCGCTATGCGAGCTGAGCGGCGCCACTGCCATCGAAGGCGACACTTTCCACCCTGCGGCCAACATCCAGAAGATGAGCGCCGGTATTCCCTTGAACGACGACGACCGTGCCGGCTGGCTCGACAGCCTGTGCGATGAGTTGCGCCGTGTCGACGCCACGGGCGAGCGCCCGGTGCTGACCTGCTCGGCCCTCAAGCACAGTTATCGCGAGCGTCTGCGCAGTGCCTTGCCAGGCCTGGGCTTCGTATTCCTTGAATTGACCCCCGAAGTGGCCGCTGACCGCGTATCCCATCGTCCCGGCCATTTCATGCCGTCGACTCTGATCGACAGCCAGTTTGCCACCCTTCAATCCCCTGTCGGCGAGCCCCTGACCCTGGCTCTGGACGCGTCCAGCCACAGCGTTGAAGAGTTGGCGCATCAGGCTTACGTCTGGTGGTTGGATCACGGTTTGAAGCTTGCCGGCTGAGTTTCAAAAAATTTGCGTCAGAAAGATAGCGCTACCCCGACGGCTAACCAATAACTGCTTCAATAACAACAACAAATCAGGAGACACCTCCCATGTTCGGCATGTCCCACGAGACGTTCCTGCTGCTTGATGCAGTGGTCACGGTGATCGGACTCATCATCCTCATCACCAAGTTCAAATTCCACCCGTTCATTGCCCTGACCATCGCCGCCGCGTTCCTCGGCCTGACGTCGGGCATGCCGACCGGCACCATCATCAAGGCGTTCCAGGACGGCTTCGGTGGCGTGCTGGGCTTTGTCGGCATCATCCTGGCGCTGGGCACGATGCTCGGCAAAATGATGGCCGAATCGGGCGGGGCCGATCAGATCGCCCAGACCCTGATCCGCGCCTTCGGCAAGGACAAGGTGCAGTGGGCCATGATGTTCGCCGCCTTCCTGGTGGGCATCCCGCTGTTCTTCGAAATCGGCTTCGTGCTGCTGATCCCGCTGGTGTTCATCGTTGCGCGCCGCACTGGCGTGTCGATCATCAAGATCGGTATCCCGCTGCTGGCCGGTCTTTCCGCCGTCCACGGCCTGGTGCCGCCGCACCCGGGGCCGCTGCTGGCGATTGGCGTGTTTGGCGCCGACATCGGCAAGACCATCCTTTATGGCCTGATCGTAGCGCTGCCGACCGCCATTATTGCCGGGCCGATTTTCGGTACGTTCATTGCCAAGCACATCCCCGGCCATCCGAACCAGGAGCTGGTGGATCAACTGGCCCGTGAGACGGACTCCGCCGAACTGCCAAGCTTCAGCATCACCCTGATCACCGTGCTGTCGCCGGTATTCCTGATGCTGCTCAAGACCTTCGCTGACGTAGCGCTGCCCGATGGCAATATCTTCCGCGCCTGGATGGACATGATCGGCCACCCAATCTCGGCGTTGCTGCTGGCGTTGCTGCTGTCGCTTTACACCTTCGGCTACAAGCAGGGCATCGGTGCCAACCAGATGCTCAAATGGCTGGACGCCAGCCTTGCGCCGACCGCCGCGATTATCCTGATCATTGGTGCCGGTGGTGGTTTCAAGCAGATGCTGGTGACCAGCGGCGTGGGCGATGTGATCGGTCACATGGCGGTAAGTGCGCAGATCTCGCCAATTCTGTTGGCGTGGCTGGTGGCTGCGGTGATCCGCATTGCCACAGGCTCGGCGACAGTGGCGACTATTACTGGTGCTGGGATCGTAGTGCCGGTGGTGGGGATGATGCCGGGTGTGAACCGTGAGCTGCTGGTGCTGGCGACCGGTGCCGGTTCGTTGATCCTGTCTCACGTCAACGACGCAGGCTTCTGGCTGGTCAAGCAGTACTTCAACATGACCGTGGCCGAAACATTCAAGACCTGGACCGCGATGGAAACCATCCTGTCCGTGGTGGGGTTGATCTTTATCCTGCTGCTGTCGCTGGTGGTCTGAACCAGAGCAATACCCAACTGTAGGAGCTGTCGAGCGAAGCGAGGCTGCGATCTTTTCCTCTGACATTTGAGTCCTGAGTGAAAGATCAAAAGATCGCAGGCTTCGCCAGCTCCTACAGAGTCGGGTGGGAGCAAACTCCCACCGTTGGCTCTGAGTCAGGCGCCAGGTTTGTTTATCAACCCATCCGCCCGGAACATCCCGCGTATCCCACGTACGGCCTGGCGAATCCGGTCCTGGTTTTCGATCAGCGCGAAGCGCACGTGATCATCCCCATATTCCCCGAACCCCACCCCCGGCGAGACGCAGACCTTGGCTTCGGCCAACAGCTTCTTGGCAAATTCCAGTGAGCCCAGGTGGGCATAGGCCTCGGGAATCTTGGCCCAGACGTACATCGACGCCTTGGGGTTTTCCACCATCCAGCCCAGTTCATGCAGGCCCTTGACCAGTACGTTGCGGCGCTGGCGGTACTGCTCGGCGATGTCGCGCACGCATTGCTGGTCGCCTTCGAGGGCGGCGATGGCGGCCACTTGCAGCGGGGTGAAAGTGCCGTAGTCGTGGTAGCTCTTGATCCGCGCCAGGGCGTTGACCAGTTCCGGGTTGCCCACCATGAAACCGATGCGCCAGCCGGCCATGTTGTAGCTCTTGGACAGGGTGAAGAACTCCACCGCGATGTCTTTCGCGCCGGGTACCTGCATGATCGATGGGGCTTTCCAGCCGTCGTAGACGATGTCGGCGTAGGCCAGGTCGTGGATCACCAGCACGTCGTACTGCTTGGCCAGGGCGATGACCCGTTCGAAGAAGTCCAGCTCCACGCACTGGGCGGTGGGGTTGGAGGGAAAGCCGAGGATCATCATCTTCGGCTTGGGAATCGAGCCGCGGATGGCCCGCTCCAGCTCAGCGAAGAAATCCACGCCCGGCACCAGCGGCACCGAACGCACCTGGGCGCCGGCGATCACCGCGCCATAGATGTGGATCGGATAGCTGGGGTTGGGCACCAGCACCGTGTCGCCCTGGTCCAGGGTTGCCAGCATCAGGTGGGCCAGGCCTTCCTTGGAACCGATGGTGACGATGGCTTCGGTTTCCGGGTCGATGTCCACCTCATAGCGATCCTTGTACCAGCGCGAAATGGCGCGGCGCAGGCGCGGGATGCCTTTGGAGGTGGAATAACCGTGGGTGTCTTCCCGCTGGGCGACGGTGACCAGCTTTTCCACGATGTGTGGGGGCGTGGCGCCGTCGGGGTTACCCATGCTCAAGTCGATGATATCTTCGCCGCGCCGACGCGCAGCCATCTTCAGCTCGGCAGTGATATTGAATACGTACGGGGGGAGTCGATCGATGCGCGCAAAGCGGCGCGGCGAACCTTGTTCGGCCATTGTTGCCTCGAGATACGTGAGCGCCCGGAACCGTCCGAGCGACGTTGGCCACTGCGGTGGCCTGCGGCGCAAGATAATCGGGCGGATGTCGGATTGTCCAGTAGCCGTGCGCAACTATTTTCGACGACACTGTCGACCTCGCCACGCAGCCATCAACGCCGGCTGCGGGCAGTTGAATTCGCCGTAGCCCAATCGAACGGAATGAATATGGAATTTTCCAGCGGTTTCCTGCTGAGTCTCTCCCTGTGCCTGGACATAGGCGTGGCCAATATCGCGATGATCACCCTGGCGATGCAGCGCGGTTACTTCCAGGGGTTCGCCCTGGGCCTGGGCACCTGCGTCGGTGACCTGGTCTACGCCGTCCTGGCCCTGGCGGGCATGACCGTGCTGCTGCAATACGAAGCGGTGCGTTGGGTGCTCTGGCTCGGTGGCTCGGTGCTGTTGCTGTATTTCGCGGCGAAGATGATCCATTCGGCGATCTATCACAGTGCCGTGCTGGCCGAGGCCGGGGAGGTGCAGGGCAACTCCTCGCGCCAGGAGTTCTTTCGCGGGATTTTCCTGGCCATGTCGTCGCCCAGTGCCATCCTCTGGTTCGCTGCGGTGGGCGGCACACTGATCGCGCGTTCGGGTGGTGGCACCTTGCTCAGCTCGGCGCTGTTCCTCAGTGGTTTTCTCTGCGCCGGGTTGTTGTGGTGCGCGGCCCTGTGCCTGGCGGCGACCCAGGGCGGCAAATTGTTGGGGGATAAACTGCTGCGTTACTCCTATTGGGCATCCGCTGCGATCTTCTGCTATTTCGCGGTGTACGTGATTGTTTCTGGCTACAACGAGTTTGTCGGAAAGGCCGTCACCAGCGCCTTGCCTGGAATCTGACAAGCGAAACGGCCCTGGCAATCACGGTTTGGCTTCTATACTGCCAAGCCCGACTTCACGTTTGCTGGAGTGTTGCCGCATGGAAAAGCACAAACGCGATTACACAGCCGAACCACGATTTGAACAGGGACGTTTTCAACTTATCGCCGGCTTTGGTGCTCGGTTTACCCAGGACACTGCCCAGGACATCCCTTTGCTCTGGGAAAAGTTCCTGCCCTGGCTCGGCAAGGTGCCAGGGCAGAAAGATGAAGTGACCTACGGCGTGTGTTGCAACCCGGACGGGAAGGGTGGGTTCGAATACATTGCCGGCGTGGAAATCAGCCGGCTCGACGATCTGCCGGAGCAATACCGCTGGATCGAAATCCAGCCTGGGTATTACGCCGTCTTCGAGCATAAGGGGCCGTTGAAACAACTGCCGGACACGTTCCAATACATCTGGAAGGAGTGGCTGCCGCGTTCCGGTCACACAGCGGCGCAATTGCCGGAGTTCGAGCGCTACAGCGAGGACTTCAACCCCAGGACCGGCGAAGGCACCCTGGAGATCTGGGTCCCGCTCAAACCGATCTGATCGTCGCTGCTTCAGTACAGGCTGGCCTGCACCCGCGCAGGTGCTTCACGGTCATAAGTCTCGGCATCGAACTGCCCACCATTCAAGCGCTTGTGGATCGCCCCGGTGCTGGGCAGGGCCGAGCGCTCGAGATGGCGAGCCGGATTCCACAGGTCTGAGCGCACGATGGCTTTGGCGCAATGGAAAAACGCCGCTTCGACCGTCACCAGCAGCACCGTGCGAGCCGGCTTGCCGTTGACTGCAAAGCGTTCCAGCAGCGCGGGTTCGGCGCTGATCCGAGCCGTACCGTTGACCCGCAAGGTCTCGCCAATCCCGGGAATGAGGAACAGCAGCGATACCCGCGGATCGTGCAGGACGTTGCGCAGGGTGTCGATGCGGTTGTTGCCGGGACGATCCGGCAAGGCCAGGGTGCGCTCGTCGAGGACCTGCACGAAACCCGGCACATCGCCCCGTGGCGAGCTATCGAGGCCGTCGGGCCCTGCCGAACCGATGACCACCAGGGGCGAGGCCCGGACCATCGCCTGGTAATCCTCGTTCAGGAAGGGGATCTGTTTGCGCACGGCCCGTTCGTGGGGCAGGCCATAAAGAGCTTCCAGCTGTTCAATCGACGTCAACATCATCCATTCATCCTGAGTCTATGGGTCAAGGTCCATCAAAACGCCAACCCCATTCGCCGCTCGTAACCGATGCGGCCCTTGTAGGCCTCGCCACTGTCGACCCAGCCCAGCCGGGTGTACAGGCCGATGGCCGAGTCGTTATCGGCGTCAACCGAGAGCTCCAGCCCGCGGATTTCCGGCCAGGCGGCTCGCGCCACGGCGGGCAGCGCCTGCAGGCAGGCCTTGCCGTAACCTTTGCCCTGGGCCCGGTGGTCGACTTGCAGGGCATGCAGGGTGGCGCTGTGTTCATTGGCCCAGGCGGGCAGTACCGGCGGGCGCTTGAGTAGCAGGAAGGCCACCGGTACCCCTTCAGCCAATAGCGCAAACCCTTTGACCCCGGGGCCGGGCTTGGATAGCAGCATGTGCAGGGCACCGTGGATATCGCCGGCGAACTTGATCTGTTCGGGGTGGATTTCGATGGCGGTGACCTGTTCGCGTTGCAGCGGGGTCAGGTCTTCGTAGGGTACGAGCTGAGCGGTCACAAAAACGTCCATTGTCTGCCAGCAGAATAGGGCTGGGATTCTAGCGTTTTTTTTTCTTTGAATTATTTTTGTTGGGTTGTCGATTCGCTGTTTCTCCAAACGACAAAGGGTGTCTTCAACAAAAACCTGCGGAGAATCACCATGAATACCCAAGCCACTGAAACCGAAATCCAGGCCCTGATCGACACCTATCGCCAAGCGGTCATGGCCAAGGACGTTGAAAAGGTCATGGCACTCTATGACGAAGAGATCGTCTCGTTCGATGCCATCCAGGCCTTGCAATTCAAGGGCAAGACCGCTTACCGGGCCCATTGGCAAGCCTGCATGGAGATGTGCCCCGGCCCGCACAAGTTCGACTTCCATCAGGTCAAGATTACCCCGGCCGAGAACATCGCCTTCGCTCACTGGCTGGCCTATTGCGGTGGCACAAACGAAAAAGGCGAGGAACAGGCCTGCTGGATGCGCGTGACGGCCTGCTACCAGCGTGTAGCCGGACAATGGAGAATCGTCCATGAGCATTGGTCCGCTCCGTTCGATCCGATGGCTGGAACGGCGCTGTTCGACCTGCAGCCCTGATCGTCGGTTTTTTTGCTGAGCGTCATTCTGCCGTCCATAGTTGATCAGTCCGATCACGGAGCCTTCCATGAAGTACCTATGCCTGGTGTATAGCAACGAACACACACTGCACAACTCGCCCGACAGCCCGGAGGACGCCGAGTGCATGGCCTATGCCGAATCGATCCAGGGCAGTGGGCGGATGCTGGCCGCCGAGGCCCTGGAGTCGGTGCAGACCGCCACCACGGTGCGCATGCGCGGCGGCAAGCTGTCGATCACCGACGGCCCGTTCGCCGAAACCAAGGAGCAACTGGCGGGCTTCTACCTGATCGATGCCAAGGACCTCAACGAAGCCATCCAGGTCGCCGGCAATATCCCTGCGGCCCGGGTCGGCTGCGTCGAAGTGCGACCGGTACGCCAACTGAATCCCTGAACAACAAATACAAACAGGACTTCATTCATGAACCTTGCAGCTGCCCCTTATGCGTTATCCATCAGCCGAATGATCGACGTCCCGCGTCAGAAGGTTTTCCGCGCCCGGAGCGAGCCGGCCTTGCTGATCCAAGGGTGGGGCCCCCAAGGCATGCCCGACTGATGTCGGTCGAAGCGATCAAGGCGCGGGTCGAGCAGGTTTATCGGCAAGACTCGCGGAGGATCCTGGCGACGTTGATTCGCCTGCTGGGGGATTTCGATCTCGCCGAAGAAGCCTTGCACGAGGCCTTCTTCATTGCGGTCGAGCGCTGGCAGCGCGATGGGGTGCCGGACAACCCGCGGGCCTGGCTGGTATCTGCAGGGCGTTTCAAAGCCATCGACAGTTTGCGCCGGCGCGCGCGTTTCGCCGCGTCCCGGCCGATGTTGATCGCCCAGCTCGAAGAGCTGGAGCAGGGCCAGTGGAGTGACGAAGACGTGGAAGACGATCGCCTGCGGCTGATTTTCACCTGTTGCCACCCGGCCCTGGCGGCAGACGCGCAGGTGCCCCTGACGCTGCGGGAAGTCTGTGACCTGACCACCGAGCAAATCGCCCGGGCTTTCCTCGCCGCACCGGCGGCTATTGCCCAGCGTATCGTGCGGGCCAAGGCGAAGATCCGCGATGCCAGGATCCCCTACCAGGTGCCGTCCCGCGCGGAACTGCCGGAACGGCTGGACAGCGTGCTGCGGGTGATCTATCTGGTGTTCAACGAAGGTTATTCGGCCTCGATGGGCGCCGAGCTGACCCGCGACGACCTGACGCGCGAAGCCATCCGCCTCGGGCGCCTGCTGATGGAGTTGCTGCCCGAGGCTGAGGTCATGGGATTGCTGGCGTTGATGCTGCTGCACGAATCCCGGCGCCCGGCGCGAACGTCATCGACCGGTGAGCTGATCCTGCTGGATGAACAGGCGCGATCCTTATGGGATGCCGAGATGATCGCCGAGGGCTGTGCGTTGGTGGAAGCCGCGCTGAAGACCCGCCGGTTCGGGCCGTACTGCCTGCAGGCGGCGATTGCGGCGGTGCATGCCGAAGCGCCGACGGCGCAGGAGACCGACTGGCCGCAGATCGTCGGGCTTTATGATGTGCTGTTGCGGGCCGTGCCGTCACCGGTGATAGAACTCAACCGCGCCGCTGCCCTGGCCAAGCGCGATGGGCCGGAAGCCGGCTTGCGCCTGGTCGAGGCGATCCTGGGGCGTGGGGAATTACTCGACTATCACCTGGCCTACTCGGCGCAGGCGGAATTCTGTCGTCAACTGGGACGCTTGGACGAGGCGAGAGCGGCGTATCGACGCGCGCTTGAGTTGACGCAGCAATTGCCGGAACGGCGGTTTATCGAAGGGCGGCTTGCGGGGTTGCAGTGATGACCCACCAAGGGCCAGCAAGCACCGAAATCTGTGGCGAGGGGATTTATCCCCGTTGGATTGCGAAGCAATCCTAAAATTCTGTGCAGCGCCGCCAGTTGTTGGCGAGCGCTGCGCACTCGCGCGGGGATAAATCCCTTCGCCACAAGAACGGTTTTCGGCTCTATTTCTCCTGAGTGACGGGACATTCAGACAAAAAAAGGCGACCCGGAGGTCGCCTTTTCAGCCAGCCGACGTTGATCAGAACTCGTGATCAGCGCTGTCCGGGTTCAAGTCGCTGATGCCCAGTTTGCCCGCAGCCTGTTCGATCGAACCGGTCTGCTTGACCAGTGCGGCGATGGCGTCGCGCACGATCTGGTTGCCCGCGGTGTTGCCGGCGGCGATCAGTTGGTCGTAGTGCTCACCCTTGTTGGCGTGATCGACCATGATCTGGATCTTGGCCTCGGTGTCGGCCAGGTCGGCCTTGAGCGCGGTGTCCGCGGCCGGATCGGCCTTGGCTACCAGGGACGACAGGCTCGCGCCGGTCATCTTGGTACCGTCTACACGGGTGTATTCGCCCAGGTAAACGTTACGCACGCCCTTGGCATCGTAGAAGTGCGAGTAGTGGGTGTTGTCGCTGAAGCAATCCTGCTCGTCTTCTGGCGAGTTGGCTTCCAGGGACACCTTCATGCGCTCGCCCGCCAGTTCACCCAGGGACAGGCTGCCCATGCCGAACAGCATCTTGCGCAGGCCGCTTTCGGCGGGCTCGGCTTCCAGGGTGGCGCGATAGTTATCGGCCACGTTCGGCTTCCAGTTGCCGACCATCTCTTCCAGGTCGTTGACCAGCAATTGGGTCACGGACTTGAGGTAGGCACGACGACGGTCGTTGTGACCGCCGGTGGCGCCAGCGCCTTGCAGGTAGTCCGACGCCGGGCGGTTACCCGCGCCAGGGCCGGTGCCGTTGAGGTCCTGGCCCCACAGCAGGAATTCGATGGCGTGGTAGCCGGTGGCGACGTTGGCCTCGGAACCGCCCAGCTCATTGAGGCTGGCGAGTTTTTCCGGGGTGATGTCCTTCACATCGACCTTGTCTTCGCCGACCTGGACTTCGGTGTTGGCGATGATGTTGGCGGTGGCGCCCGGGTTACCCAAGGCGTGCTCATAGGATTTGTCGACGTAGTCGATCAGGCCCTCGTCCAGGGGCCAGGCGTTCACCTGGCCTTCCCAGTCGTCGATGATGGTGTTGCCGAAGCGGAACACTTCGCTTTGCAGGTAAGGCACACGGGCGGCGACCCAGGCAGCCCGAGCGGCCTTCAGGGTCTCGGCGTTCGGCTTGGCCAGGAACGCGTCGACGGCGGTTTGCAGGGTTTTGGCCGTGGATTGGGCATCGCTGTAGACGGCATAGACGATGTCGGCATAGTGCGCGACAACGGCCTTGGCGGCAGCTTCGTCGATTTTGCCGGCGGCAGCAGGGGCGACCGGTGCCGCTGTGCTGGCGGCAGGCGTTGGCGCTTGCGGCGCGGCGGCCTTGTCTTTGCCTTCGCCGCAACCGGCGAGGGAAATAGCGATAGCCAGCAGACTGGCGGTAGCCAGGGGCATACGAATCATGGCAAACATCCTGCTTCGATGATGGACGGGACAGGCGCGAGGTGCGCAAAACTGCGACATAATGCGAAAGATTTGCATTATGTGTAAAGGGTTGCAGGTGTAAATATTTCTTATTTAATGATGGGAGATTGCCGCCTTCGGTAGCGTCTGTAGGCGCTGCGGAGCGAAGCGAGGCTGCGATCTTTCCCCAAACACTTGAGTCTCAAGCGAAAGATCAAAAGATCGCAGGCTTCGCCAGCTCCTCCAAAGGCTTGGTACCGGGGGGAGTTAGATGATGGAAACCTTGCTGCGCTCGGCCTGCTTCAGGTAAAGGCCCAATTCCCGTGCCGGCAGCGGTTTGCTGTAGTAATACCCCTGACCTTCGTGGCAGCCCTCGGCGATGATGTAGGCTTCCTGCTCGACCGTCTCGACGCCTTCGGCAATGACCTGCATCCCCAGGCTCTTGCCCAACTGGATGATGGCCCGGACGATAGTTGCATCGTCCTCGTCGTCGAGCAGGTCCTGGACGAAGCTCTTGTCGATCTTGATCTTGTCCAGCGGCAGGCTCTTGAGGTAGCTCAGGGACGAATAGCCGGTCCCGAAGTCATCGATGGCAATCAGCGCCCCGGAGCGGCGCAGGCTCAGCAAATGCTGGGCAGCAGTGGTGATGTCCTCCATCAGGCCGGTCTCGGTAACCTCCAGCTCCAGGCTGCGCGGCGGGAGCCGGTACATTTGCAGGAGATTGTTCACCACCCGCGGCAGTTCGGCGTGGTGCAGTTGCACCGTCGACAGGTTGACCGCCATGCGCAGGTCGAGGAAGCCCTGGTCGTGCCATTCGCGCAATTGCCTGCAAGCCTGGTCCAGCACCCATTCACCGATGGCGATAATGGTGCCGTTCTGCTCGGCCAGGGGAATGAACAGATCCGGCGGCACCAGGCCGTGCTCGGGATGGTGCCAGCGGATCAGGGCTTCGGTGCCCACCACTCGCAGGTCGCGGTAGCTGATCTGCGGCTGGTACACCAGGGTGAACTGCTCGCGGGCCAGGGCCTCGCGCAAGTCTTTCTCCAGTTCGCGACGGCGGCGCATCTCGCTGTCGACGCTGGCGATGTAGAACTGGTAGCGATTGCGCGAGCGGCTCTTGGCCAGGGTCATGGTCTGCTCGGCTTTCTGCAACAGTTTCTCGGTGCTGTCGCCGTCTTCGGGGAAGAGGGTGATACCGATGGTGGCCCGCAGGCGGATTTGTTGATCGTCGATGGCGAACGGAGCTTCCAGGTCATCGAGGATGCTCTGGGCCAGTTCGGCGGCCTCGTAAGGCTGTTCGATGTCGGCCTGGACCAGGGCGAACTGGTCGCCCCCCAGCCGTGCCAGTGCGCCGAGCCGACCACTGTGGGCCCGCAGTCGATCGGCCAGGGCCAGCAGCAGCTGGTCGCCGGTCTGATAGCTGAACTGTTCGTTGATGCCCTTGAAGTCATCCAGCCCCACACACAACACCGCCACCCGGCGTTGCAGGCGCCCGGCGTCCACCAGGATCTTGTCCAGTTGCTGTTGCAGCTGCTGGCGGTTGGGCAGGCCGGTGAGGAAGTCGTACTGGGCCATGCGCAGCAGGCTGTTTTCCGCTTCGTGGCGCAGGTGTGTGTTGCGCTCGATGGATTCGAGCAGTTGGTTGGCCGTATTGATCCACAGGCCCAGCTCGTTTTGTTCGTGACCGCGCAACTGCGGGATCTTGTGCGCGCTGGGGCGATCAGGGTTTATTTCGGTCAGGTGCTCGATGATCCGGGACAACGGTTTGGTCAGCAGCCAGTGATAGACCAGATATAACACCAGGCCCATGGCCAGGGCCCGCAGCATCCCGGAAATGAAAATGATTACCGAGTTGACAATGAAGCCTTCGCCGTAGGTGGCGGTGTCGAGGGTAATGCTCAGGTCGCCGTAATATTCGCTATAGGGGCCGCGTCCCACCAGTTGCGTGGTAAAGGTGCGCTCCTTGCCCAGGATCAGGTCGGTCAGCCAGCGGCTTTCGGAGTGCTGCAAGGGCCGGGTTTTTTCGGCGAGCATGGTTTCGCGTGGATGGCCGATGGAAGCCATGCGTACGGCTTCGTCCTGGAACAGGCCCTCGATCACTTGCATGCCCATCTCCCGGTCCAGGCTGTAGACGGCCTGGGTCGAAGGATCACGGAACATGTCGAGGATCCGCTGGGCGTCACTGGCGACGGCCTGGTTGGTTTTGTAGGCATCGTACACGATCTGGGCGCAGCTCAAGACCATGCCAACGATCAATGCCGAGAGGAGCACGACCCGGAGCAACTTCACAGACAAGCTGTTCTTGAGTTCCAGCTTCAAAGAGTGGTTCCTTGTTCCGTGCGGGTAGCGTCAAGTTGCCATGAGTATTGGCAATCCTGTGATCTCAGTCAAAGGGACAATCAAACACAAGGGTTTTCGCTTGAAACCTGACCGATGTACGTTTTTTCCAGAGTGATTGCTCTACGACCATTGTGTCGGTTGGAAGGGACCGCAACTTGAGGCCTCCAGGGATTTTTTCTTGGGGTTCCAGACCCGGGGTATTTGCCCACGGTCATTTTTGCCCGGCAAAAAAAACCCGGCACGACGCCGGGTTTTCTTGTCTGGCATCGACGCTTAGGCGGTGAAGGCTTTGCCTTCGAACTGCTCGGCGACGAATTTCCAGTTGACCAGGTTCCAGAACGCTTCGACGTATTTCGGACGAACGTTACGGTAGTCGATGTAGTAGGCGTGTTCCCACACGTCGCAGGTCAGCAGCGGGGTGTCGCCGCTGGTCAGCGGGTTGCCGGCGCCGATGGTGCTGGCCAGGGCCAGGGAACCGTCAGCCTTTTTCACCAGCCAGCCCCAGCCGGAACCGAAGGTGCCGATGGACGTCTTGCTGAATTCTTCCTTGAACTTGTCGAACGAACCGAAGGCCTTGTTGATGGCTTCAGCCAGTGCGCCGGTTGGTTGACCGCCGGCGTTTGGCGCCAGGCAGTTCCAGTAGAAGGTGTGGTTCCAGACCTGAGCGGCGTTGTTGAAGATACCGCCCGAGGAAGTCTTGACGATTTCTTCCAGGGTCTTGCCTTCGAACTCGGTGCCAGGCACCAGGTTGTTCAGGTTCACGACATAGGTGTTGTGGTGCTTGTCGTGGTGGTATTCCAGAGTCTCTTTGGAGATGTGCGGCTGCAGTGCATCGTGTGGATAGGGCAGCGGCGGCAATTCGAAAGCCATGGTGATTCTCCTAATCAGGTCAGTTGCGGTGAGCGCAAGGCCGATCACGGGCGGCCAGACTAGCGCCGGGGAGTTTGTACTCTTTGCGGCGCAGGAGTCGGATCATAGCACCGGGGGTGCGGCATAACCACGCAACAACTGTGTGGAATAGAGGTTCCAGAGCGGTTTGGAATAATCAGCCGTTGACGATCAATTGCACCGCCACGGTAAACATCATCGCCGCCACGAGCAGGTCGAGGATCCGCCAGGTGCTTGGACGAGCGAGCCAGGGGGCCAGCCATGCAGCGCCGAAGGCCAGGGTGAAGAACCACAGCAGCGAGGCACTGGCGGCGCCCACGACATAGGCGCCGGGCACGCTCTGCTGGGCACCGAGGGAACCGATCAACAGCACGGTGTCTAGGTAGACGTGAGGGTTGAGCAGTGTCACCGCCAGGGCGCTGAGCAGCACTGCCCGCAACGAGCGCACGGCCTGGTTCTGACCTTGTTGCAGGCTTTGCTTCGAACAAGCCCGACGCAACGCCTGGCTGCCGTACCAGAGCAGGAAAACCGCGCCACCCCAGCGGGCAATTGCCAGCAACATCGGGCTCTGGGCCAGCAGCGTTGCCAGTCCGAACACGCCAGCGGCCACCAGCAGTGCATCGCAGGTGATACACAGCGCAGCTACCGGCAAGTGATGCTCGCGGCGCAGGCTCTGGGCCAGTACGAACGCGTTCTGCGCGCCGATGGCCATGATCAGCCCGAGGGCCACCAGCAGTCCGTTCACATAACTTTGCCACATGATTTTTACTCCCCATCGATACCTGAATGCTGGCCATTCTCCGGTGGCAAGCTGTATAAGAAAAACCAATCCTGCTGATTGCTCATTAGGAAAACTGATGTTCGACTACAAATTGCTTTCTGCCCTGGCTGCCGTGGTTGAGCAGGCCGGTTTCGAGCGCGCGGCCCAGGTATTGGGTCTGTCGCAATCGGCCATTTCCCAACGGATCAAGCTGCTGGAAGCGCGCGTCGGCCAGCCCGTGCTGGTACGTGCCACGCCGCCGGCACCCACGGAGATCGGCCGACGACTGCTCAATCACGTGCAACAGGTGCGCCTGCTTGAGCGCGATCTGCAAAGCCTGGTACCGGCCCTGGATGAAGAGGGCCTGCCGGAGCGTTTGCGCATCGCCTTGAACGCCGACAGCCTGGCAACCTGGTGGGCGGCGGCCGTGGGCGATTTCTGCGCCGAGCATCACCTGTTGCTCGACCTGGTGGTGGAGGACCAGACCGTTGGCCTCAAGCGCATGCGCGCCGGTGAAGTGGCGGCGTGTGTCTGCGCCAGCGAACGTCCGGTGGCGGGCGCCCGCAGCGTGTTGCTGGGGGCGATGCGCTACCGGGCGCTGGCCAGCCCGGCGTTCATCGCCCGGTATTTTCCCGGCGGGGTGCGGGCCGATCAACTGGCCCGTACGCCGGCATTGGTGTTTGGCCCGGATGATTTCCTGCAGCACCGCTACCTCGCGTCCGTGGGCGTGGAGGGCGGTTTCGAGCACCATCTGTGCCCCTCGTCCGAAGGTTTCATTCGTCTTGCTGAAATCGGGCTCGGCTGGGGGCTCGTGCCGGAGCTGCAGGCGCGCGAACAGCTGGAGCGCGGCGTGCTGGTGGAATTGCTGGCAGATAAACCGATCGATGTCCCGCTGTACTGGCATCATTGGCGCAATGGCGGGCAGTTGCTCGGCTTGTTGACCGAACAGTTGATCCGCTCCTCCCGGCAGTGGCTGGTGCCTTGGGAGGCGCAGTAGACGTCAAGCTGCTGGTAAAAGCGGCGCACAGATAATTTGCAGGTTGTAGCGCGAGACTCGTAACCGCATTTCTTAGGAGCATTCATGAAAATTCTGGTCACCGGCGCGAGCGGCTTCATCGGCGGGCGCTTCGCGCGTTTCGCCCTGGAGCAAGGCCTGGATGTGCGGGTCAACGGCCGCCGGGCCGAGAGCGTGGAACACCTGGTGCGTCGCGGTGCACAGTTTGTCCAAGGGGATCTGAGCGACCCGCTGCTGGCCCGGGATTTGTGCCTGGATGTCGAAGCCGTGGTGCATTGCGCCGGCTCCGTGGGGCTCTGGGGCCGCTACCAGGATTTCCACCAGGGCAATGTCCAGGTCACGGAAAATGTCGTCGAGGCTTGCCTCAAGCAAAAGGTTCGCCGCCTGGTTCATCTGTCTTCGCCGTCCATCTACTTCGACGGTCGTGACCACCTCGGGTTGACCGAAGAACAAGTGCCCAAGCGCTTCAAGCACCCTTACGCCGCCACCAAGTACCTGGCCGAGCAGAAAGTCTTCGGCGCCCAGGAGTTCGGCCTCGAAGTGCTGGCCCTGCGCCCGCGTTTCGTGACCGGCGCCGGTGACATGAGCATTTTCCCGCGGCTGTTGAAAATGCAGCGCAAGGGGCGCCTGGCGATTGTCGGCAACGGGCTGAACAAAGTGGATTTTACCAGCGTGCAGAACCTCAACGAAGCGCTGCTCAGCAGTCTGCTGGCGACCGATTCAGCGTTGGGCAAGGCCTATAACATCAGCAATGGGGCACCGGTTCCGCTGTGGGATGTGGTCAATTATGTGATGCGCCAGATGGAAGTCCCGCAGGTCCGGCGTTATCGTTCCTACGGCTTGGCTTATAGTGTCGCGGCCCTGAATGAAGGTTTCTGCAAGTTGTGGCCGGGCCGCCCCGAACCGACGCTGTCGCGCCTGGGCATGCAGGTCATGAACAAAAATTTCACCCTGGACATCAGCCGGGCCCGGCATTATCTCGATTACGAACCGCAGGTCAGCCTGTGGACCGCCCTCGATGAATTTTGTGCCTGGTGGAAGGTCCAAAGTGCCCGCTGATCGCCCCGTCATGAACCGAGTGCCAGGTTCGGGGTCAATCGGTGCGGCGGGCGAGGGGGTTATACTCACCGCATCAAGCCATCACCGGTTTCCCAAAGGTTGAACCATGCCCATGCGTAACGATGCCAACGACGACTTCGATGATGTACCGAGCTTGCGGATGCGGGCCGACATTCCCGATGACGATGATTTCCTACCCAACCGCCAGCCTCACGTGCAAGCGCGCCCGGCGCCCGTTGCCGCGGTCAAGGTCAAGGGGCCCAGCACCGGGCCGCTGTGGGCATTGGTCGGCGCGCTGCTGTGCGCGTTCGGTTTCCTGGCCTGGTGGAGCTTCCAACAGATTTCCCTGATGGAGCAGCAACTGGTGGCCACCCAGGAGAGCTTCGCGCGGATCAGTGAAGATGCGGCGGGACGACTGCAGGAGTTTTCCGGCAAGGTCGTCGCCGGCCAGTCCAACGTGATGAGCGACAGTGAGGCCTTGAAACTGCAGATCAAGCAGTTGGAAAGCAAGCTGCAGGATCAGGGCAAGCAATTCGACAGCAAACTGCTGGAGCAGTACAAGCAACAGCAAGCTACCTTCGGTCCGTCCGCCGACCTGGACAAGGAACTGGCCCAGCTCATCGCCCAGGCCACTGAACAGCAGAACACCAACACTCAGTTGCAAGCTTCCAACAAGGAGCTCCAAGCCCAGGTCAAGACGCTGGTGGCTGAGGTTACCGCGCTGAAAAGCCAAGGCGAGGGTGGTGCCCTGGATGCTCAGCTCAAGAGCATAGGTGCCGACATCACTGCCCTGAAAAGAGCTACCTCCAACTCGGCCATCGATCGCCTGGAACAGGACGTGATCGTGCTCAAGAGCCAGCAGGACAAGGGCGGCAACACTGCCGAGTTCGACGCCTTCCGCGGCCAGGTCACCCGCAACATCAACACCCTGCAAGCGCAGATCCAGAACTTGCAGCAGCAACTTAGCGCTCGGCAATAAGCCTGAGTGGCCCTGATGTTCGGCCCGCGCCTATCCTTGTAGGAGCTGCCGAAGGCTGCGATCTTTTGATCTTTTGATCTTTTGATCTTTCGCTCAAGACTCAATTGTCTGGGAAAAGATCGCAGCCTCGTTGCACTCGTCAGCTCCTACTCCCCCACGCCGTCTACGCTCTTGAAACACCAACAAGAACGAGGGGCACGCATATGGGTTTTTTCCACAGGATGGCCTGGCTGGGCGCAATGCTTGTGCTGGGGCTGGCACCGGTTCATGCCGCGACACCGGATGACGGCCAGGCGGCCCGCTCGCTGCTGGAAAAGGCCTTGGCCTATTACCACGACAACGGCGACAAAGCCTTTGCCGCCTTCAGTCGCCAGGGGGAGTTCGTCGACAAGGATCGCTACGTATTCGTGGTGGATACCCAGGGTGTGATGCTCGCCAGCGGCGGGCCTTCCTCGGCTCTGATCGGGCGAGACGTGTCCGAAGTGCTGGGCCCGGACCTGCGCAAAGCCTTCAAGGACGCCTTGAAGACTCCCGAGGCCAGCGGCATCCAGCAAACCGAGTACCGTTGGCAGAACTGGGCGGACGGCAAGGTTGAGCGCAAGCATGTGTATTTCCAGCGCGTCGGCGAACGAATCCTGGCCGTCGGCTACTACCTGCCACGGGCTTCCGCCGAACAGGCCAAGGCGTTGCTGGACAAGGCCTCGAGCGACCTGCTGAAAAACGAGAAAGCCACGCTGACGGCGGTCAATTCCCTCAAGGGCGGTTATCTGCAGGATGACCTGTATGTCTTTGTCGTTGACCTCGATACCCGGCGCTATGTTGGCCATGGCACTAATTTGCGCTTGATCAATACCGATTTTGCCAAGGTCAAGGACCCGGATGGCAAGCCGGTGGGCGAGCCGATCCTGGCCATGATCGGCAAGCAGGATGTGGGGGAGTATGAGTATCGCTGGAAGAACCCGGTGACTGGCAAGGTCGAGGACAAGCATGCTTATTTGAAGAAGGTCGGGCATTTTCTGGTGGCGGTGGGGTATTACAGTCCTTGAGGGGTTAGGGCTGGGTTTTGGGTGTATATCCGTTTCTTTGGTAACGGCTACTTAGGGTTCCGCTCTTACAGCCAGCCCTTTCAAGGTCTTTTGGCTTTAGCGGCCTTGAGCACCCGATCCGTCGACACATGAGCATTCGCGGCTTTGCCTTCCAGCCACTCTTTGGATTTGGGCACCTTCGGGCCCCGTTTGCTCTTGGCGACGGCTTTGGGTAAGACGTTTTTCGCCAGCATCAGTAGGTACGGGGCCAGCCCATCTGCGGGGATGGGGATCGATAAGGGCTCTGACGGCAAGGCAATCTGCATGCCCTCATATCCGCTGCGTACCTGTACCGTCAGGTGAAAAATCGATGCTTCCCAATCGTCGG
>NZ_LMDO01000009.1:0-135828 GCF_001425105.1 Pseudomonas sp. Root401
AGCAAACGGGGCCCGAAGGTGCCCAAATCCAAAGAGTGGCTGGAAGGCAAAGCCGCGAATGCTCATGTGTCGACGGATCGGGTGCTCAAGGCCGCTAAAGCCAAAAGACCTTGAAAGGGCTGGCTGTAAGAGCGGAACCCTAAGCCGCCGTTACCGAAAAAACGGATATACACACCAACCACGCACCCCGAAACGAAGCTATAAAAAACAGCCACAGGGAAAGCGTCACATCGCACAAACCACACGATTACGCCCATTGGCCTTGGCCTGGTACAGCGCCTTGTCCGCCGCGAACAACAGTTGTTGAAGCTCGCCATACGGCCCGTTTACCCAAGTGGCGATGCCTATACTGACCGTCATCGGCGCTTCCCCCTCGGCCACAGGCAGCAACTGTTCAACCGCTTCGCGAATGTTCTGGGCCATGGTGAACGCGCCAGCGGTGGTGGTCTCGGGCAGCACCACCGAGAACTCTTCACCACCGTAGCGCGCCGCCAGGTCGGCGGGGCGACGGACATGCTTGCTGATCAACTGCGCCAAGGCTCGCAGGGCCTCGTCACCCCGTTGATGGCCATGGCGATCATTGAATGCCTTGAAGTGATCGGCATCGATCATCAGCACAGACAACGGTTGCCCCGAACGTTGGGCGCGCAGCCATTCCTGTTGCAACGTCTCGTCCAGTGTCCGTCGGTTGGCCAGTCCTGTAAGGGAGTCGACGGATGCCAGTTGGGCCAATTTCCGTTCAGCTCTGTAGCGGCGTCGCAATTCGCGGCGCAGCAGCCAGGTGAGCCAGAGCAAACCGATGCACAGCGCGCCGGTAGCGCCACTGACCAACAATGCCGTGCGTTGCCATGACGCGAACACCTCTTGAGAGGAGAGTGCCACCACGACGATCAAGGGCAAGTTGCCCACCTGGGAAAAGGTATACAGGCGCGGTTTCTGATCCTGGCCGGAAACGCTGGTGAAACTGCCATTGCCTTCGCGCAGGATCCGCATGAAATTCGGTCGGTGACTGAAGTCCTTACCTGTAAGGTCTTCGGCCAAGGGGGGCTCTTGTGCCAGGAGGATACCGTCGCGGCTGACCAGGTTGACCGTACCGCCATGACCAATGTTCAGACTCTTGAACAATTGGTTGAAGTAATTGAGGCGCATCGCGGCCTCGGCCACGCCCATGAACTCGCCCCGTTCGTCGCTCAGTCGATAGCTGAAACTGATGCGCCAGTCCTGTGCATGACTTCTGGAGCGGAACGGGCGGCTGATCATCATGCCCGGGCTTGGATCCTGGATATGGGACTGGAAATACTCCCGATCGGCATAGTTGCCTTTGCGCGGCGTGATCGAGGCGGAGTCAGCGATTACATCGCCGCGTTTGTCCAGCAGCAGGATGTCGCCTTTATAAGGGGCGGCGGTGGCGCGGTCGAACAGTGCCAGATGGCGAATCGCTGGCGAAACGTCTTCCAGGTCGTCGCGCTTGGCAGCAGCGACCAAACCTTGCAGCGACAGATCGTAGAGCTCCACGTTACGCAGCACGTCGGCGTCAATCAGTTGCACGATATTGGTCGCCGCACGTGTCGCCGCCTGTTGTGCGGCGGCATGTTCGCGAATCAGCAGGAAAGTCACGATGCTCAGGATAGCGACGACAACCAGCGAGCTGGCCAGTACGAGTACCCGTTCCGAACGTATCGAAGGCGGGGTGTTGCCGGGTGTCGCACTGCGCGCGCTCATGGGTCCGATGTCTGCATTGTGATGTGGCTGGGATCCGTCCCAAAGGATTGCAAACCGGCAATGAACCAGATGCTGGCCTTTTGCTGATTGTGCTTGGATCGGTGAGGGCGGGCAATCAGTGTTTGCGCAATAAACCGGTAGGAACTGCCGAAGACTGCGATCCGTTGATTTTGATCGAGTTGGCTTTCGCCCAGCATTCAACTGTGGAAAAGATCAACCCTTGTGGCTGCCTTAAGCTGGCAAGCGGATCCCGAACGTGTTGGCGCCTTGGTCGCTGTGCACAAACACATCGCCACCATGCATCAGAGCAATGGCCTTGACGATGGCCAGCCCCAGCCCATGGTTGGCGCCACTGTTGCTGCGTGAGGCATCGACGCGATAGAAGCGTTCGAACAGGCGCGGCAGGTGCTCGCCGGCAATCGGTTCACCGGGGTTGGTGACCGCGAGCGTGATCTGGTCGCCAAGGGCTTCGATGCGCACGTCGATCACTTGCCCTGGGGCGGTGTGCTGTACGGCGTTGCTCAGCAGGTTGATCAGCGCCCGACGCAGGTGGGCGATCTCGATGCTGGCCTGGGCGTCACCGCTGACCCGGACCTGGACCTGGGCATCTTCCAGAATGAAGTCCAGGTAGTCGAGGGTGGTCGCCACCTCGCCGGCCAGGGAGGTGCTGGTCAGCTTGGTGGCCTTGCTGCCCTGGTCGGCGCTGGCCAGGAACAGCATGTCGTTGATGATCGAGCGCAGCCGCTCCAACTCCTCGAGATTCGATTGCAGTACTTCGAAGTAGTGTTCGGCCGAGCGTCCCCGGGTCAATGCCACCTGGGTCTGGCCGATCAGGTTGGTCAGGGGCGAGCGTAATTCATGGGCGACGTCGGCATTGAACGATTCCAGCCGCGAATAAGCCTGTTCGACCCGGTCGAGGGTGGCGTTGAAGGAACTGACGAACTGGCTCAGCTCCGGCGGCAAGGGCGATAGCTGCAAGCGCCCGGACAGGCGGGGTGGGGCCAGGCGCCGGGCTTCATCGGACAGCTTGATCAGCGGCTTGAGGCCGATGCGCGCGACCCAGTAGCCCAGCAACGAAGCCAGGAGGACACCGACAATCGCCAGGCTCACCAACGCCACCAGCAGGCGATGCTGGGTCTGGTAGAAGGTCTGGGTGTCGATGCCGATCATGAAGCGCAGCGGCGGACGCTGGTCCTTGGCCGGGAATTGGCTCACCAGCACTTTCATCGGGTAGTGTCGTTGGGGCAAGGTCAGGTCGCGCTTACCCAGGGCGCCTTGGGCAAAGGCACGGATCTGCGCATCGGGATTGCCGTATTCAAAGCGCGGATCGTCGCTGACGATCCAGAAATGGATGCGCTTGTCTTCTTCGCCGAGCAATCGCAGCTTGTTGTTGATCTTCACCCAGTGTTCAGGCGTGCCGTAGCGGCCAACAGTGGACTCCAGGACACTGTAGCGGGCATCGAGCTCGGCTTCGGGCAACAGGCCCAGGCCCTTGGCGACCTGTTGGTACAAGGCGCCCCCGATCAACAGGAACACCAGCGCCGCCACCAGCGTAAACAGGCCGCTCAGGCGCAGGGCGATGCTGTCAGGGAGCGTCATCACTGCGATTCTCCAGCACATAACCCATGCCGCGAATGGTGTGCAGCAACTTCTGTTCGAACGGCCCATCGAGCTTGGCCCGCAAGCGTTTGATCGCCACTTCCACCACGTTGGCGTCACTGTCGAAGTTGATGTCCCAGACCATTTCGGCAATGGCGGTTTTCGAGAGGATTTCACCCTGGCGGCGGGCCAGGACGCTGAGCAGGGAGAACTCCTTGGCCGTCAGGTCCAGGCGCTGGCCGGCCCGTGTGGCCTTGCGGCTGATCAGGTCGATCCACAGGTCGGCGATGCTCACCTGCACCGGTTCATGGCCGCCGCTGCGGCGGGTCAGGGCCTGCAGGCGGGCCACCAGCTCCAGGAAGGAGAACGGCTTGCCCAGGTAATCATCGGCGCCGTCGCGCAGCCCCTTGATGCGGTCCTCGACCCGTTCCCGGGCGGTGAGCATGATTACCGGTGTCTGCTTGCGAGCGCGCAAGGCCCGCAGTACGCCGAAGCCATCCAGGCCCGGCAGCATCACGTCGAGCACGATCACCGCGTAGTCGGTTTCCAGGGCCAGGTGCAGCCCCTCGATGCCGTCCGGCGCCACGTCCACGGTGTAGCCCTGTTCGGTCAGGCCGCGGTGCAGGTAGTCCGCGGTTTTTTCTTCGTCTTCGATAATCAGAACGCGCATGGCCCTGCCTCAGTGGTCTGTGCTCGCCAGCGCCGTCGGCGCCGACCCTGGCTGATGGGCGGGCCGATGGAACAGTCGCTCCAGCCACAAGTATATGACCGGTGTGGTGAACAGCGTCAGTGCCTGGCTCACCAGCAGGCCGCCCACCACCGCGATGCCCAGGGGCTGGCGCAGCTCCGAGCCGGGGCCATAGCCGAGCATCAGCGGCAAGGCGCCGAGCAGGGCGGCCAGGGTGGTCATCATGATCGGCCGGAAACGTGTCAGGCACGCCTGGAAAATCGCCTCCTGGGGCGCCAGGCCTTTGTTGCGCTGGGCGTCGAGGGCGAAGTCGATCATCAGGATGCCGTTCTTCTTGACGATCCCGATCAGCAGCACCAGGCCGATCAGCGCCATGATCGAAAAGTCCTGGCCCAGCAGCCAGAGCATGATCAGCGCACCGAGGCCGGCCGAGGGCAGGGTGGAGATGATCGTCAACGGGTGCACGAAACTCTCGTAGAGCACGCCGAGGATGATGTACACGGCCACCAGTGCGGCGAGGATCAGCCATGGCTGGCTGGCCAGGGAACTCTGGAAGGCCTGGGCCGCGCCCTGGAAGCTGCCGGTAATGGCGGCGGGCATGCCGATCTCGTTCTTCGCCTGGTCGAGCAGGCGCACCGCGTCTCCCAGGGCCACGCCGGGCGCGAGGTTGAATGACAGGTTGGCGGCCGGGAACATGCCATCGTGGGCAATCGACAGCGGGCCGTTGCTCGGCGCATCGAAGCGGGCCAGGGCCGAGAGCGGCACCATTTCCCCACTCAGGGGCGAACGCAGGTAGAAATACGCCAGGCTTTCGGCCTTGCCGCGTTGCTGGGTGTCGAGCTCCAGGATCACGTTGTACTGGTTGGTCTCGGTCTGGAATTCATTGATCTGCCGTTGGCCGAAGGCGTCGTACAGGGCCTGGTCGACATCGGTGGCGGTGAGGCCGAAGCGCGCCGCCGCGCTGCGGTCGATGTTGATGTGGGTGATGCTGCCGCCCAGTTGCAGGTCGTTGGAGATGTCACGGAACGCCGGGTTGCCACGCAGCTTGTCGGTGAGTTTTTGCGTCCAGGCGTTGAGGCTCGGCCCGTCGTTGCTCTTGAGCACGTATTGATATTGGGCGCGACTGGGGCCGGAGCTGAGGTTGATGTCTTGCCCTGCCCTGAGGTACAGCACCACGCCGGGGATTTTCAGCAATTGCGGGCGGATCCGGTCGATAAAACCACTGGCCGACACGTCACGCTCGCCCCGGGGCTTGAGGGCGATCCAGAAGCGGCCGTTGGCGATGGTCTGGTTGTTGCCCGAGACACCGACGGAGTGGGAGAAGGTCTGCACCGCCGGGTCGGCGGCGACGATGTCGGCCAGGGCCTTATGCTTGGCGACCATGTCCGGGAACGACACATCGGCGGCGGCTTCACTGGTGCCCAGTACCAGGCCGGTGTCCTGTACCGGGAAGAACCCCTTGGGAATGAACACGTAGCCAACCACCGCCAGTGCCAGGGTCAGGCCGAACACGCCGATCATCAGTTTTTGATGGGCCAGGGCCCGACGCAAGCCGTGCTCGTACCAGCCCAGCAGATGCTCGCCGAACCCCATCTTGCTGTGGGCATGATGCACCGGGGCGCGCATGAACAGCGCGGCCAGGGTCGGCGCCAAGGTGAGCGACACCACCACCGAAATCAGGATGGTCGAGGTGGCGGTCAGGGCAAACTCCTTGAACAGGCGCCCGACCACGCCGCCCATGAACAGCAGCGGAATGAACGCCGCCACCAATGAGAAGCTGATGGAGACCACGGTAAAGCCGATTTCTCCGGCGCCCTTGATCGCCGCCTCGCGCATGCTTTCGCCGGCCTCCAGGTGCCGGTGGATGTTCTCCACCACCACAATCGCATCGTCCACCACGAACCCCACCGAGATGACGATCGCCACCAGGGTCAGGTTGTTCAGGCTGAAGCCCATCACATACATCAGCGCGAAACTGGCGGTCAGCGACACCCCCAGCACCGCCGAGACAATCAGGGTCGCCGAGAGCTGACGCAGGAACAGCGCCATCACCGCGACCACCAGCAGCACTGCGATCAGCAAGGTGATCTCCACCTCATGCAACGAGGCGCGGATGGTCTGGGTGCGGTCGATCAGGACCTTGACCTGCACGGCGGCAGGCAACATGGCTTGCAGGGTGGGCAGGGCCGCCTGGATGCGGTCGACGGTCTCGACGATGTTTGCCCCTGGTTGGCGGAAGATCACCAGGTTGACCCCTGGTTCGCTGTCGGACCAGGCCTGGACGTAGGCGTTTTCCGAGCCGTTGACGACCTTGGCGATGTCCTTGAGGTGAACGGGTGCGCCGTCCTTGTAGGACACGATCAGCTCACCGTACTCCTCAGGCTGGAACAGTTGGTCGTTGGTGGACAGGGTGGAAATGCTCGAAGCGCCGTACAGGGCGCCCTTGGCCAGGTTGAGGCTGGCCTGCTGGAGCGCCAGGCGGATGTCCGCCAGGGTCAGGCCGATGGCGGCGAGCCGGTCAGCCGAGGCCTGGACCCGGATCGCCGGACGCTGTTGGCCGGTGATGTAGATTTGTCCTACGCCATCGATCTGGCTGATCTGACGCGAGAGCAGGGTTTCGACGTAGTCACTCAGCTCGGTGCCCGGCATCAGGGAGGAACTGACGCTGAGGATCAGCACCGGGCTGTCGGCGGGGTTGACCTTGCGCCAGGTCGGCAGGTTCGGCATGTCGTTGGGCAGTTTGCCGGCGGCGGTGTTGATCGCCGCCTGCACTTCCTGGGCCGCGGTGTCGATGCTTTTATCGAGGCTGAATTGCAGGATCAGGTTGGTCGAGCCCAGTGCGCTGCTGGAGGTCATCTGGGTGATGCCGGGAATGGCGCTGAATTGCACTTCCAGCGGCGTCGCCACCGACGAGGCCATGGTTTCGGGACTGGCCCCAGGCAACTGCGCGTTAACCTGGATGGTCGGGAATTCGGCCTCCGGCAACGGCGCGACGGGCAGGCGAGGAAACGCGATCACGCCCAGCAGTACCAGGGCAAACGTCAGCAGCACCGTGGCGATGGGGTGGTCGATGCACCACGCCGAAATCGAGCCGCGGCCCTTCACGGTTGCGGCTCCGCGGTCTTGGCCAGGGCGGGCGGATCACTGAGCACCTGGATGTGGCTGCCTGGCTTGAGTCGTGACTGGCCGTCGCTCACCAGTTGATCGCCAGGGTTCACCCCCTTGATGATGTGCAGGTCGCTGTCCTGGTAAACCATGACCACCGGCACGCTCTCGACCTTGTCGCCCTTGATCCGGTACACGAAGTGTTGTTCCAGCCCGCGCTGGACGACGGTGGGAGGCACCACCAGGGCGTCCTTGTCGAGGGCGGTCTGGATCTTCAGCGTCACCAGTTGCCCGGGCCACAGCCGTTGCGCGGCGTTGTTGAATTCAGCCTTGGCCCGCAGGGTCCCGGTGTTGGCGTTGATCTGGTTGTCGATGAGGCTCAGGCGCCCCTCGCCGAGCTGCTCCCCGGTGGCGCCATCGGCACCGATATAGGCCTTGACCAAGGCTTGTTCGGGCGCCGCGATCAAGCGTTGCAAGGTGGGCAGCATTTGCTGGGGCAGGGAGAACTCCACGGCGATCGGGTCGATCTGGGTCACCGTGAACAGGCCATCGGTGTCGCTGGTGCGCAGGAAATTGCCTTCATCCACATTGCGAATGCCGACGCGACCGCTCACCGGGGAGCGGATCTGGGTGTAGGACAGTTGCACCTGCGCCGAGTCGATGGCCGCCTGGTTACCCTGGGCGGTGGCCTTGAGCTGGTTGACCAGCGCCTGTTGCTGGTCGTAGGTCTGCTTCGAGACGCCGTCATCGACGCTCAGCAATTTGTAGCGCTTGAGATTGACTTGGGCCACCGCCAACTGCGCCTGGCTCTCGCCGAGCTGGGCCCGGGCCTGGTCGAGGCTGGCGCGTATCGAACGATCGTCGATGGTCGCCAGCAGGTCACCCTTCTTGACCAGTTGCCCTTCCTTGACCAGCAGCCGGGTGAGGATGCCGTCGATCTGCGGCCGGATGACCACGCTGTGCAGCGACAGGACCGTACCGATGCCGCTGGCAAAGCGCGGTACATCCTGTTGCACCACGCTGACGACCCGCACCGGAACGGCGGCAGGAGCGCTGGGCTTGGCGGTCACGGGCTTGAGCACAAACCAGAGGACGAGGGCCGCCAGGGCGACCAGCAGCACGACGAGCAGGACGGTTTTCTTCTGGGTGTGCATGGATATGAAGGGCCGGTTCGGGACACAGGAGTTTGAGCTTTCTTATATAGCGTTACGAGCCGGTCAGGAAGGTGACGGCTAACTGACAGGCTTGTCAGTTTTGTCCTGGCTTGCTGTCGGATGAATGGTTGTGCCAGATGAAACTGCCCTGCGCGCTGTGATATCGGGCAGGTATACTGCCGCCTTTCGCGGCTCGCCCTTCGGGCCCGACTTGCATGCATGACCCGGAGCCTTACATGACTTCCCCGACACCTTCGCCTGCGGATGAACTCCCCGGCGGCGAACAGGCCGATTTGTCCGACAGCGATGTTTCCAGCGCCGAGGACGCCAAAGCGGCGATCCCTGCCTTCAAATTCCCGTTCAAACCCGGTGAACTGGCTGCGGCCAAGGGCGCCGGCCAGCAGCCGTGGTACAAGAACGGCGCGAAGAATGGCCATACCAAGACCCCGGGTGCCGCGCCTCCCGGCACGCGTCGTTCGATGGGCAAGCGCTGACATCATCCTTCACGTACGGGAGCGACTTCAGTTCGCGACCCGTGCGCCTGCCAGGCTTCCACTCAATTCGTAAGCCGCCAGCTCAGACTGGTGCGCCGCGAGGATTTCCGGCAACGAGCCTCGCAGGTACTCGACCCAGGTCTTGATCTTCGCATCCAGGTATTGGCGCGACGGATAGATTGCATAGAGGTTCAGTTCCTGGGAGCGGTAGTTGGGCATGACCCGCACCAACGTGCCGTTGCGCAAACCTTCGATGGCCGCGTACACCGGCAATACCCCCACGCCCATGCCGCTGGTGATCGCGGTTTTCATCGCATCGGCGGAATTCACCAGGAACGGTGAGCTGTTGATGGTGACCATCTCCTGGCCTTCCGGGCCGTCGAACACCCATTTTTCCAGCGGAATGACCGGGCTGACCAGGCGCAGGCAGGCGTGGTTGAGCAGGTCGCCGGGTTTTTGCGGGCAGCCGCTGGCTTTCACGTAGGCGGGCGATGCGCAGACGATGCTGTAGGTGATCCCCAGGCGCTGGGAGACGAAGCCCGAATCCGGCAACTCGCTGGCGAGCACGATGGAGACGTCGTAGCCCTCGTCGAGGATGTCCGGCACGCGGTTGGCCAGGGTCAGGTCGAAGGTCACATCCGGATGGGTCTTGCGGTAACGGGCGATGGCGTCGATCACGAAATGCTGGCCGATACCGGTCATCGTGTGGACCTTCAGCTGCCCGGCCGGTCGCGCATGGGCGTCGCTGGCCTCGGCTTCCGCTTCTTCGACATAAGCCAGGATCTGCTCGCAACGCAGCAAGTAGCGTTTACCCGCCTCGGTCAGGGCAATGCGGCGAGTGGTGCGGTTGAGCAGGCGGGTTTGCAGGTGGGCTTCCAGGTTGGAAACTGCGCGCGAGATGTTGGCCGTGGTGGTGTCCAGTTGCGCGGCGGCGGCGGTGAAACTGCCAGCTTCGGCAACGCAACTGAACGCGCGCATGTTTTGCAAGGTGTCCATGGAGGGCTCTCTTGGGAGGTGGCAAATTGTGACACGAAGTTACAGAGCAGCGGGACCCGACTAATGGATTATCGCGTTAACGGTAACAAAGATTCACAGAAAGGTCGGCTTATCGCCGGGGAGGGCGATGCCTAGAATTGCCGCCAATCCTGGGTCATTGATTCCCTGTGGGGGCTCGCTCCCACAGGTGTGTTACCAGGCATGCATTCTCATGATCGCTTCATGCCCCCCATCTCAGGAATTTTGCGCAAGTGCCGCGTTGCATCAGCAGAGAGCTGAAGACTCTCAGTGTTTGGGTTCTGACATTAACCATCAGCGGTTGCATCGGGACAGGCGGGATAGGGCCGCAAAGCCAGGTAATGCCGGCCAACCAACTGGCGACCGATGCCGCCATCCGCGAGGCGGCTCGCGACGCTCACTGGCCCACCCGCCGATGGTGGCAAGCCTATGGCGATCGGCAGCTGGATCGCTGGGTCGACCTGGCCGTGCGGGACAGCCCGAGCCTGGCCATGGCCGCCGCGCGGGTGCGCCAGGCCAAGGCCATGGCCGGTGTTGCCGAAGCCGCCGAGTCGCTGCAGATCAATGGCGAGGCGACCCTCAAGCGCCATGGCTGGCCCACCGATCAGTTCTATGGCCCGGGCGAACTGGCTGACACCACGACCTGGGACAACAATGCCGCCCTGGGCTTGAGCTACGCCCTGGACCTGTGGGGCCGCGAGCGCAATGCCAGTGAACGGGCAGTTGACCTGGCCCATGCCAGTGTCGCGCAGGCGCGCCAGGCGCAACTGGAACTGCAGAGCAACATCGTGCGCGCCTACATCCAGTTTTCACTGCACTACGCCCAGCGCGATATCGTCGCCGCGACCCTCCACCAACAAGAGCAGATTCTCGACCTGGCGCAGAAGCGCCTGGACGGCGGCATCGGCACCCATTTCGAAGTCAGCCAGGCCCAGGCACCACTGCCCGAGACCCACCGCCAACTCGACGCCCTGGACGAAGCCATCGCCTTGAGCCGCAATCAGTTGGCGGCACTGGCCGGCAAGGGGCCGGGAGAGGGCGCGCAACTGCAACGCCCGACCCTGGCCCTCGGCGCGCCCTTGAAGCTGCCGTCGGCCTTGCCCGCCGAACTGCTCGGCCAGCGTCCGGATGTGGTGGCCGGGCGGTGGCAAGTGGCGGCCCAGGCTCGGGGCATCGATGTGGCCCGGGCCGGTTTTTATCCCAACGTCGACCTGGTGGGTAGCCTCGGCTACATGGCCACCGGCGGTGGGGCGCTGGAATTCTTGACGGGCAAGAAGCTCACCTACAACGTCGGGCCGGCGATCACATTGCCGATCTTCGACGGCGGGCGCTTGCGTTCACAGTTGGGCGAGGCGGCGGCCGGTTATGACATCGCCGTGGCGCACTACAACCAGACACTGGTGAACGCCCTCAAGGGCATTTCCGATCAGTTGATCCGCCGCCAGTCCATGGACAAGCAGCAGGCCTTCGCTGCCGAATCGGTGGCCGCTGCCCAGCGCACCTACGACATCGCAATGGTCGCGTTCCAGCGCGGGCTTACCGATTACCTCAACGTGCTCAACGCCCAAAGCCTGTTGTTCAAGCAGCAACAGGTGCAACAGCAGGTGCAGGCGGCGCGCTTGAGTGCCCATGCCGACCTGGTGACGGCGTTGGGTGGCGGGCTTGAGGCAGTAGGAGCTGTCGAGTGCAACGAGGCTGCGATCTTTCCCCAGACACTTGAGCCCCAAGCGAAAAGATCAAAAGATCGCAGCCTTCGGCAGCTCCTACACAGCACCGACAAGGCACACCCCAAGCGGGAGCAAGCTCCCTCGCCACGATGCTGAGTAGGCCTTCTGTGACGTCTTTACTTTGGCTGTACCGCCTTGAATGGCGCCGGGGTTTCTTCGACTGGGCCCGCAGCGACGGGGTGACCTGGGTCTATATCTTCAAGGTCCTGTTTGCCGCGTTCCTGACCTTGTGGTTGGCGATGCGCCTGGAGTTGCCGCAACCGCGCACGGCCATGATCACCGTGTTCATCGTCATGCAGCCCCAGAGCGGGCAGGTGTTCGCCAAGAGTTTCTACCGCTTCCTCGGCACCCTGGCCGGCTCGGCGGTGATGGTGACGCTGATCGCCTTGTTTGCCCAGAACACCGAGCCGTTCCTCGCCTGCCTGGCAGTCTGGGTTGGCCTCTGTTCGGCAGGGGCGGCGCGTTATCGCAACTTCCGCGCCTATGGTTTTGTGCTGGCCGGCTACACCGCGGCGATGATCGGCCTGCCGGCCCTGGCCCATCCGGAAGGCGCGTTCATGGCAGCGGTCTGGCGGGTGCTGGAAATTTCCCTGGGGATTCTCTGCGCCACCCTGGTCAGCGCCGCGATCCTGCCGCAAACCGCCAGTGCCGCCATGCGCAACGCCTTGTACCAACGCTTTGGGGTATTTGCCCTGTTTGTCACCGATGGCCTGCGTGGGCGCAGCAAGCGGGAGACCTTCGAAGCGCGCAACGTGGGCTTCATTGCCGAGGCGGTGGGCCTGGAAAGCCTGCGCAGTGTGACCGTGTTCGAAGACCCGCACATGCGTCGGCGCAACGGCCGGCTCAGTCGCTTGAACAGCGAATTCATGGGCATCACCACCCGCTTCAACGCTTTGCACCAATTGCTGGAGCGCTTGCGCAGCAGTGCGGCGGATCACGTGGTCAACGCCATCAAGCCAGGTTTGCAAACGTTGGCCGAACTGCTCGACGGTTTCAGTGGCCGCGCCCTGACCGACGCCGATGCGGCCCGTCTGGCGGCGGTGCTGGCCGAGTACAAGGCCGAGCTGCCGGCCCAGGTGCGAAGGCTGCGGGCGTTGTTCCAGGAAACGGCGCCCAGTGATGGGCAGCAACTGGATTTTCATACCGCCTACGAGCTGCTTTATCGCTTCGTCGATGACTTGCACGGCTATGCCCTGACTCACGCCTCCCTGGCTGATCATCGCCACGAACGTGAACGCTGGGACGAGCCGTTCGTGCCGCAGACCAACTGGCTGGCCGCCACGGCATCGGGTGTTCGCGCCGCCTTCATCCTGTTGGTGCTGGGGAGTTACTGGGTCGCCACGGCCTGGCCGAGCGGCGCGACCATGACGATGATCGCCGCCGCCACCGTGGGCTTGTCGGCCGCGACGCCGAACCCCAAGCGCATGGCTTTCCAGATGGCCTGCGGCACGTTGTTCGGGGCGTTGGTCGGCTTTGTCGAGATGTTCTTCATCTTCCCGTTGATCGACGGCTTCCCTTTGCTCTGCGTGATGCTGGCGCCGGTGATCATGCTCGGCTCGTTCCTCAGCTCGCGACCGAAATACGCCGGGGTCGGGCTGGGGTTGCTGATCTTTTTCAGCACCGGTTCGGTACCGGACAACCTGACGGTCTACAACCCCTACGCCTTCATCAACGATTACCTTGCGATGATCCTCGGCATGCTGGTGTGCGCCGCGGCCGGGGCAATCATTCTGCCGCCCAACAGCCGCTGGTTGTGGCGCCGGCTCGAACAGGATTTGCGCGAGCAAGTGGTGTTTGCCATCAGTGGCAAGCTCAAGGGCCTGGCGTCGAGCTTCGAAAGTGGTACCCGCGACTTGCTGCATCAGGCCTACGGGCTGGCAGCGGGGCAGCCCCGGGTGCAACGGGACTTGCTGCGCTGGATGTTCGTGGTGCTGGAGGTCGGCCACGCGATTATCGAACTGCGCAAGGAACAGGCGATTTTGCCGGTGCATCCGGCTTATGCCGAAAGCCAGCCGTGGCGCCAGGCAATTCGGGTGATGGGGCGGGCGCTGGTGCGGCTGTTCCGCCAACCGAGCCAGAGCAATCTGGAGCGTGCCCTGGTGGCGGTCGACCACGCTATCGGCCGCGTACAGGCCACCGACGAACCCTTCGCCCCGCATTTCGACACCTCGGCGCTGCGCCGGGTGAAAAGCTACCTGCATTTCATCCGCACCTCGCTGCTGGACCCGCAATCGCCATTGGCCGGCTATGTCATACCGCATGCCATGCCGCATGCCACACCGCTGCTCCAGGAACCTGAACATGCCCCGTGAGATCGCCTTCCATGGTGTGTACATGCCCACCATGACCCTGATGTTTTTCATCGCCGCCGCCCTGGCCTGGGCCTTGGACCGCTTCCTGTCGGGGCTGGACCTGTACCGCTTCTTCTGGCACCCGGCGTTGCTGCGCCTGAGTCTGTTTACCTGTCTGTTCGGCGCACTGGCGCTGACGGTCTACCGTTGAGATCGATGCGATGAAAAAGTTTTTCAGCCTGCTGGCGACGCTGTTGGTTCTGGCCCTGGCGCTGTGGATCGGCCGTACATTATGGGTCCATTACATGAATGAGCCCTGGACCCGCGATGGCCGGGTGCGGGCCGACATCATCAATGTGGCCGCCGATGTCAGCGGCGAGGTGGTTGACGTGCCGGTGCGCGACAACCAACGGGTGACAAAGGGCGACCTGTTGATGCGCATCGATCCTGAGCATTACCGCATCGCCGTGAAGCAGGCTCGCTCCCTGGTGGCGTCGCGCAAAGCCACTTGGGAGATGCGCAAGGTCAACGCCCATCGGCGTGCCGACCTGGACAGCCTGGTGATCTCCCGGGAAAACCGCGACGACGCCAGCAACATCGCCGACTCGGCCCTGGCCGATTACCAGCAGGCCCAGGCCCAGTTGGAAGCCGCCGAGCTGAACCTGTCGCGCACCGAAGTCCGCGCGGCGGTGGATGGCTATGTCACCAACCTCAACGTGCACCGTGGTGACTACGCCCGCATCGGCGAGGCGAAGATGGCCGTGGTGG
Source organism: Pseudomonas sp. Root401 (assembly GCF_001425105.1). NCBI lineage: Bacteria > Pseudomonadati > Pseudomonadota > Gammaproteobacteria > Pseudomonadales > Pseudomonadaceae > Pseudomonas > Pseudomonas sp. Root401. The sequence continues at coordinate 14,563 of NZ_LMDO01000009.1, forward strand.
ACATGAATTCGTTCTGGGTCTATGGCTTCTTCGAAGAGACCAAGTTGCCCAAGGTGCGGGTTGGCGATTCAGCGCAGTTGCAGTTGATGAGCGGTGAAATGCTCAAGGGGCATGTGGAAAGTATCTCCCGCGGCATCTACGACCGGGACAACCCCGAAAGCCGCGAACTGATCGCCGATGTCAATCCGACCTTCAACTGGGTTCGCCTGGCCCAGCGGGTGCCGGTGCGCATTCATCTCGACGAAGTGCCCGACGGGGTGCTGCTGGCGGCGGGGATGACTTGCACGGTGGTGGTAGAACCCCACGACAAGCGCTGACCCCCTGTGGAAGCGAGCCTGCTCGCGATAGCGGTGGGTCAGTTTGCAAAGATGTTGACTGTGCCGCCGCCATCGCGAGCAAGCTCGCTCCCACAGAGGTGATCGCTATTTATCAAAGCGACCCACCCAACCCAAACCGCTTCATTAACCCTTTTTCCAGCAACCCCTTGGGCAGCCAGCCGGCCATCAAGGGCAGTGATCGGCTGCCGTTGCCCAGGCGCAGCAGGCGGGGTGGCTTGGGTTGTTGTGCGGCCTTGAGCAGGCCGGCGGCGAATTCGTGGGCCGGGGTAGGGTTGTCCTGGGAGGCCTTGGCCCGGGCGCGGATGCCGTCGCGCAGGGGCCACCAGGGCGATTGTTCGCTGATCAGTTGTTCGGCTTCATGGCCAGCATTCTTGGCGAAGCTGGAGGCGATGGCACCGGGTTGGACCTCCATCACGCGGATGCCGAACGGCGCCAGTTCCATGCGCAAGGCATCGCTCAAGGCATGCACCGCCGCCTTCGAGGCGCAGTAGGCCCCGGCAAACGGCGTGACCAGCACCCCGGAAACGCTGCCGATGTTCACCACCAGCCCCCTGGCCCGGCGCAACACCGGGAACAGCGCGCGGGTGACCCCGACGATGGCGAACACGTTGGTTTCGAACTGACGCTGCATGGCCGGCACGCCACCGTCCAGCAACGGGCCCATGGCGCCGTAGCCGGCATTGTTGACCAGCACATCCAGGCCGCCGTGCTGCTGGTTGATCCGTTCGTTGAGTTGTTCCAGGGCCTGGCCGTCGTTGACGTCCAGTTGCACGGCGGTGAACCCGGCAGCGCCGAGCGTCGCTACGTCTTCAACCTTGCGCGCCGTGGCCCAGACCTGATAACCCGCAGTCTTGAAGGCGTCGGCGAGGGCGCGGCCAATGCCGCTGGAACATCCGGTAATCAGCGCAACAGGCATGGCGCATTCCTTGTGCAAAAAGTGGGGGAGAGCAATCAGTTGGAAAAGCTACCGTGCAATCGCTCGGCGCGAAACTCCAGGGTCTGCGGGCGATAACCCGGACGCAGGGGTGGCAGCGGCAGGCAGTCTTGCCAGTCCGCGCCGGCCTGCAATTGGCCGGGGCCTCGGTAGCGCGGTGCGTCGTAGGGGGTGTCGGCCAGGTTGATGGTGTCGCCAGGCGCATAGGCCGCGACCCGCCAGTGCAGTTCGATCAGTGGCACGTCATTGGTGTTTTTCAGGTTCAGCGACAGCGGTCGGTCGGCGGGGCATTGTCCGGGGGCATAGGTAATGCGCATTTCCAGGCGCTCCAATTGCCGGGTCTCGCGGTTTTCCTGCCAAAGCACCCACGCAGCGACCAGTCCCAGCCCGATGAACGCCGCCAGGGAAACCGGCAAGGCCCTGGCCGGGTAGCGCAACAACAGGATGAGCCAGGTGATGACCAGCAAGACGCCGATAAGCATGGTTGAAGCCTCCGTTCCCGTTGTCACATCCTACCGAAGGGAGCAGGCGATGGATATTCACCGATCCTGCACCGTCGGTCGTCACTGTCATCTCTGACAGTTGGCAGCCTTGCAAACCCGTTGCTTAGATGGGCCGCGATACCCTGGCACTACACGGGATTCCTACAGATGGGCATGGATTATCGAACGCCGAGGTTGATAGCCGTCGACTCGCGAAGCAGGCCGGTTCGTTCGGTCGAATACTGCCGCAGCCTGGAGAACGGCCCGACGCAGCGGCGTATCAATCGCAGCCTCTTTGACCTCGCCGGGCGTGCGGTGAAACAGTGGGATCCGCGGTTGTGGGCCATGCAGGACCGTGACGAATTGGCCCCCAGCAACCTTTCGGCGATTTATTCGTTGTCTGGCGTCACGCTGCGCACGGACAGCGTCGATGCCGGCCGGCAGACCGATTTGCCGGGGCTCGCCGAGGAAGGACTGCTGGGCTGGGACAGTCGAGGGACACAGCGCGATGTGCTCTATGACGAATCGCTTCGCGCCGTGGCGGTGTTCGAGCAAGGTGATGGGATGCCGCGTCGGTGTACCGAGCGCATGACTTACGGATATCCGGGCCAGGGCGATCAGGACCAAAATCAGTATGGGCAGTTGATTCGGCACGACGATACGGCGGGTGTGTTGTTGCTGGCGTCGTTTGCTTTGATCGGGGAAAACCTTGTCCAGAGTCGCCGTTTTATTCTCGACGCAGGCCCAGCCGGTTGGCCGGAATCCGAAGCCGATCGAGAGCACTTGCTTGAACCCGGCGACGGGGCTATTTCGACGTGGCGTGTCGGCCCGCTGGGTGATGTGCTGGAGCAGGTCGATGCCGGGGAAAATCGACAATGGCAAAGCCTGACGCTCGATGGTCGTCTGTCTGGCAGCCAACTGCTGTTGAAAGGGCAGGGTGATTGGCAGGCGTTGGTGAGCGACATTCGCTACGACGCCCGGGGACAGATTGAGCAGGAGATGGCCGGCAACGGGTTGCAGACCACGCTCACATACAGCCCCGAAGACGGCCGGCTGAGAGAACGCTACGCCGTGCGCGCCGGCAAGGTGTTGCAACATTTGCGCTACGACTACGACCCCGTGGGTAATGTACTGAGCATTGAGGACCTGGCCCTGTCGGTCCGCTACTTCGCCAACCAGCGCATCGATCCGGTCAATCGTTTTGTCTACGACAGTCTCTACCAACTGATCGAGGCCGCGGGCTGGGAGGCGGGCACGAACCATCAGGGGCCCGATTCCGTGGGGCGTAACGACCCGGCGGCGGTCAGCAATTACCGGCAGACCTACCACTACGACGAGGCCGGTAATTTGTTGGAACTGACGCACGTCGGTGCGCAAAACCATGGTCGAGAAATCAAAGCGGCTCGCTACAGCAATCGCTGCCTGCCGTACCGTAATGGAGTGCCGCCCACGGAGGACGAAATCGCTGTGGCGTTCGATGCGCGGGGCAACTGCTTGGAACTGGAGGCGGGACGGTTCCTGGTCTGGGACCTGCGCAACCAGTTGAGTTCAGTCACGTCCATTGAACGCGACTCGGGGCTTGACGACAGCGAAGTGTATGCCTACGACGGCGATGGGCAACGTGTGCGCAAGCTGCGAACGCTGCAAACCGGCACCCGCACTTTGACCGCTGAGGTGCGTTATTTGCCGGGACTGGAGCTGCGCGCCGACAGCGGCACGGGTGAGGTGTTGCAGGTGATCATTGCCCAGGGCGGGCTCGGCAGTGTTCGAGTCCAGCATTGGGAAAGCACGTCGCCGACTGGGGAAAACGATCTCTATCGATACAGTGTTACCGATCACCTGGGCTCGGTCGGCCTGGAGCTGGCCCAAGATGGGCGGATCATCAGCCAGGAGCATTTCTATCCCTTCGGTGAGACGGCCTATCTGGCGGGCGATGACGCAATCGAGGTGGGTTACAAGACCGTCCGCTACTCAGGCAAGGAGCGGGATGCGACGGGGCTCTACTACTACGGCTTTCGGTATTACATCCCTTGGCTACAGCGCTGGATGAACCCGGATCCGGCGGAGGCGGTGGATGGTTTGAATCTGTACGCGATGGTGGGGAACAATCCGCTTACCTTTGTGGATATGGATGGGCGCGTAAAAGTGGAGGCGGAGATAGGAGCCGAGACGAAGACAGATGAGAAAACGTCAATCATCAGTGCTACACCGGCGTTTCGCCCTCTTCGCTTCATATCGGAACCCAAGCCAACGGCAAAGGGCATCTTCGATCGATATATGGCTAAGTACAGCGATAAAGACAGACAACTGCCTTTTACAATGATGGAAGAAATCACAGCGGGCAGGTTGAATTTCATAACAACCAAGGCAGCGTCCAACGTACTGGCAAAAACAGAGGATAAGCGTTTCAAGTTGCGGCATTACACTCAGTCCAGCGGGGTGCCGCCATTCAATGAAATCACTTCGAATTTTGCCTTGGTTCAACAAGGCGTGAAGAAGCTGGGGGACAAGAGCGGCAACACTAACGAAAAAGACTGGACCCAGGCAGGCAATATGGGTTTTACCTTTTTTCTCCTGGTCATTAATGATCAGGTAAATGACCGCGCGTTTCTCGCCTCGGCGACTCACTATGCCGAGTACGATCTCGAAGACGAGAAGGCGTTGGAGGATGCGCTGGGTGCGGACTTCAGGAGTGTGGAATTTTTCGCCTCTCCAGATGTTCTGGCTCCAGCGCATTCGAAGCTCGAGACGGTGCCTATGGTGAGAGGTCATTTAAAAGACTTGAAGGCGATGCTGTTGGCAAAATCAGCAGTCCCAGCTGTACAAGTGGGAAGAATGGATCCTCGCGCGCTGCTCGATAAGATCGACACGGCATTCGGAGGCAGTCTTGAAATCAAGATTCCTGGCTCGATAAAAGTCAAAACGTGGCATACAAAAAACACGACGTCGGGCCATAGGCGGCTTGCCGCTTGAGCCCAAGAAAAAAGCCCTCACCCAGCCCGCTGCGGATAGGGGACGCAGTGGGCTGGATGGGGGCTTCTTGTCCTACTGATCGTTACTGCGCGATGGTCTTCACCGACACGCCGCGTTCGATCGGGGTGGAGCGACCGTAGATGTCTTCGAAACGCTCGATGTCGTCTTCGCCCAGGTAGCTGCCGGACTGCACTTCGATGATTTCCAGTGGGATCTTGCCCGGGTTGCGCAGACGGTGGACCGACGCGATCGGGATGTAGGTCGACTGGTTTTCGCAGAGCAGGAACACGTTCTCGTCGCAGGTCACTTCGGCGGTGCCGCTGACCACGATCCAGTGTTCGGCGCGATGGTGGTGCATCTGCAGCGACAGGCACGCGCCCGGCTTGACCGAGATGTGCTTGACCTGGAAACGACCGCCCATGTCCACCGAGTCATAGGAACCCCACGGACGATAGACCTCGCAGTGGTTCTGGGTCTCGCTGCGGCCCTGTGCGTTGAGGGTGTTGACCATCTGCTTGACGCCTTGGACCTTGTCCTTGTGGGCGATCATCATGGCGTCCTTGGTTTCGACCACCACGATGTTGTCCAGGCCGATCACCGACACCAGCTTGCCGTTGCCGTGGATCATGCAGTTGCGGCTGTCCTGGACAACCACGTCGCCTTTGGTGACGTTGCCGTTGGCATCCTTGGGGTTGACTTCCCACAGCGACGACCAGCAGCCGACATCGCTCCAACCCGCCGACAGTGGTACCACGCAGGCGCGCTGGGTTTTTTCCATTACGGCGTAGTCGATGGAGTTGTCCGGGCAGCAAGCGAAGGTGGCTTCGTCGAACGTGATGGTGTCCGGGGTCTGCTCACTGCGCTCAAGGGTCAGCAGGCAGGTGTCGTAGATGTCCGGATCGTGCTTTTTCAGCTCTTCGAGGAAACGGCTGGCGCGGAACAGGAACATGCCGCTGTTCCAGAAGTAACCGCCGGCCTCGACGAACTCGGTGGCACGCTTGACGTCGGGTTTTTCGACGAAGTGCGAAACGCGGCTCACGCCTTCAGGCAGCAGCGCGTCGTTGGTCGATTTGATGTAGCCGTAGCCGGTTTCCGGTTTGGTCGCCGGTACGCCGAACAGCACCATTTCGCCACGCTCGGCGGCCACGGTGGCCAGGGCCAGGGCGCGTTGCAGGGCTTTCTGGTCTTCCAGCACGTGGTCGGCCGGCAGCACCAGCATCAGCTCGTCGCGGCCTTCGTTGACCAGCATCATCGCGGTCAGCGCCACGGCCGGTGCGGTGTTGCGCCCGAACGGTTCCATCAGGATGCGCTGGGCTTCGAGCTTACGGTTGGTCAACTGTTCGTTGACGATGAAGCGGTGGTCTTTGTTGCAGACCACGATCGGTGTGTCCATGCCTTCGAACACCAGGCGCTCGAGGGTCTGCTGGAACAGGGTGTGTTCACCGGTCAGGGCCAGGAACTGTTTAGGGAATTGCTTGCGCGAAAGCGGCCAAAGACGTGAGCCACTACCACCTGACAAGATCACCGGAATCATGTTTGTTACTCCTTGAAGCGAAATGGTTGTTAGAGCTACTGCGTTCTGTCGTTTCACTCTCTTGTTCTTGTTCCGTACCCGAATGGCTGACCTTTGCTGTAGGAGCTGACGAGTGAAGCGAGGCTGCGATCTTTCCCCTGACACTTGAATCCCAAGCGAAAGATCAAGATCAAAAGATCGCAGCCTGCGGCGGCTCCTACACAAATAGGCGTTCAGCCCTCAGGTGAATTCATCAGCGGGTCGACACTGGGCGTTTAACCCACACTGGCGACAGGCTGCTGCCTGAACCGGTGACGTACAGCACGGCCGCTTCGCCGCGCTCCAGGGCCACGGGTTTGAGGTCGCCGACTTTCTTGTCGCCTTCGAACAGCGCCAGGGACACTTTCACCGGGTTGATTTCACGTTCGCCACGGCCCTTGGCGGCCACGTTCGGCACCACTTCGGTCTTGCCGTCGGCGGTCTTGAGGGTCAGTGCCTTGTCGCTGAGGTTCTGTACGCGGACCAGGGACTTCTGCTTGTTCTTGAACGGCGGCTCTTCGATCAGTTGCGGCTGGCCGCTGGCGTTGTTGACCAGGGTGTAATAGTGATCGGAAGCCAGTTTCACCGGCACGGTCTGGCTGCCGACCTTGGCGCTGTAGTCGCCACCGGGCATGAAGCTGAAATCGCTGCTGGCCAAGGGGGCTACGTCGCTGATGTTGGTGCTGCCGACGGTGGCGCTGACTTCGGCGTTGCTGGCGTTGTACACCCGCACGAAGCTCGAGCCTTTTGGTGCGGTCGGGCCGTACAGGGCTGCGTCACCGGCAAAGGCGGACAGTGAGAGGGCGCTCATGCTGGCGACGAGGGCAACGGCCTTGAAGGAGCGAGCAGCGAGACGGCGAGGAGTAGTGTTGAAAGTCATGGTGGACCTCTCTTTCAGTTTTGCGCCCGGTCGGGCGTCTCGGATGGGGTGTTGGCGGCTACGTTCTGTTGGCGCGCGCCGGCTTGCTTGAGCTCTGCGACCCACTGTGGGTCGGCGTCGCCGATTTCGTTGTTCACGGGCAGATAGCGTTCAGGGAACTCCCAGATCAGCACCTGTGGCGGGCTGTTCTTGAAGGCGTCGCTCTTGAGGTAGCTGAGCATCGGCAGAATCGGGCCATGGCCGTCTTCGGCGTAGTTGACGACGTCGCTGTGCAGGGCTTGCTTGAGTGCACCGACGAAGTTCCAGTTGGGGTTGGCGCTGTAGCTGGTGCCGATCAGGGCCACGGGCACCTGGGCGTCGGCGAACAGCGCGTCGTCGCCGGCCGGCTGGTCATCGGCTTCGCGGGTGTTGCGCTTGACCAGCGGCTCCTGGGCCGGCATCAGGTTTTCGAACAGCGGGTCCAGGGGCAGGAACTGGCGCAGGTCACCCTTGTGGGTGATTTTTTCCGCAGGTTCCGTGACGAAGCGTTGTGGCTCACCGTTGAGCGGCGCGCGTTCGGCAATGGCCTTGGCCAGGTTCTCGGCAGCGACCTGGGCACCTTCCGGAGTCCAGTGGGTGTCGGTGCGCAGGAACACTTGCTGGCCGCCTTGCTTGGCCTGTTGCAGCGGGCCGAGCAGGTCCGGCGCGAGGATCTTGTCGGCGGCCACGCGAGCATGGAAATCCTGGTAGAGGTTGGTGTGAATGCTCGATGGCTTCACGTCACCCAGGTGCTCGGGGTACAGCCGCGCCTTGGCCGGCAGGATCGCCATGACCAGGGTCACGCCTTGTTCCTTGAGTTTCTGGCGCACGCCTTCGACCAGCGCGTAGTTGCCTTGCAGGTTCAGCTCTTCGTTGACGATCGGGTTGAACTCTTCGTCGCTGTACAGCCACTGGTCGCGGCCCAGGACCACGCCTTTGCGGCCTTCGTTGAACAGCTTGTAGTCCAGCGCAGCCCAGATGTTGGTGCCCAGGCGCTTGATCGGGAACTCGTCGTCGTAATGCGTTTCCACGGCCTTGGCCCAGCGCCCGTTGAGCACGGTGGCGTCCGGGTTGGTGCTGAAGCCGAAGAAACTGCGCGTCGACCACAGGCCCAGTGCTGTCAGGATCAGCATGAACAGCGCGATGTAAAAGATGCGTAATGAGCGGGTCATGTTCAGATCCCTCAGAACTGGAAGTAAAGGAACGGCGAGAAGCTTTGCGCCGAGAGTTTGAGAATCGAGGCGATGAACAGCAGCAGCACCAGGGTGCGCATCACGTAGCGTGACCAGTCCACGGTCCAGTAGGCCGGTTGCACCTGGGCTTCGACACCCACGGTGTAGCCCGGTTCATGAATCGTTGCTGGGTTGTCACCCGGCACGGCCTTGATCATTCCCGGTTGTGCGGTGGCCGGGCCGTTGGCCTCGGTATTGACCTCAGGCTTGGTCTTGGCCGGCGGACGGTTGGTGTAGAAGTCCCGCAGGCCGAAGAAGGCGAGGGTGATGTAGGCCACCACCAGCGTGGCGATCTGCAGGCCGGTGAGGTTGGCGCGGGTCAGTTCCGACAGCGACCAGTCGCCGAAGCTGAACATGGCGCCGTACATGCGACCGGCCACGTGCAGGTTCTCGGCACGGAAAATCACCCAGCCCATCACCACCAGCAGGAAGGTCAGCGCCCAGCGGATCGGGTTGATGCTGCGTGGCGTGGTGTTGATGCCCACCGCTTTTTCGATGGCCAGCCACATGCCGTGCCAGGCACCCCAGATCACGTAGGTGATGTTCGCGCCGTGCCACAGACCACCGAGCAGCATGGTCAGGAACAGGTTGCGATAGGTCATCAGCGTGCCTTTGCGGTTACCGCCCAGGGTGATGTAGAGGTAGTCACGCAGCCAGGTGGACAGGCTGATGTGCCAGCGACGCCAGAACTCGGTAATCGACTGGCTGATGTAGGGCTGCTTGAAGTTTTCCATGAAACGGAAGCCCATCATCAGGCCCAGGCCGATGGCCATGTCGCTGTAGCCGGAGAAGTCGAAGTACAGCTGCGCGGTATAGGCCAGGGCGCCGAGCCAGGCATCGCCCGTGGTCGGGTTCTGCAAGGCGAAGCAATGGTCGGCCACCACCGCCAGGGTGTCGGCGATGAACACTTTCTTGATGAAGCCCTGCATGAAGCGGGTGCAGCCTTCGGAGAACTTGTCCAGCGTGTGGGTGCGGTTGTTGAACTGGTCGGCCAGGTCGCGGAAACGCAACACGGGGCCGGCAATCAGGTGCGGGAAAATCGCCACGAACGCCGCGAAGTCGATCAGGTTGCGGGTCGCCGGGGTGTCACCGCGATAGACGTCGATGATGTAGCTGATGGACTCGAAGATGTAGAACGAGATCCCGATCGGCAACAGCACGTGGGTCAGGATGAACGGGTTGAGACCGAAGCCGGTGATGATGGCGTTGAGGCTGTCCACGCCGAAGTTGGCGTACTTGAAATAGCCCAGGATGGCCAAATCCACGCCCACGCCGAGCAACAGCCAGCGCTGGGCCGGTTTGGTGCGCACACCGGCGGCGCCGACTTTCAGGCCGATCCAGTAGTTCCACAGGGTGACGCCGGCGAACAGCGCCAGGAAGTCCACCCGCCACCAGGCATAGAACACGTAGCTGGCGATCAGCAGCAGCAGGTTGCGATAGCGTTGCCCGCTCAAGTAGTACAAGCCGAGAAAGATCGGCAAGAACAGAAACAGGAACACATTGGATGAAAATACCATCCCGATCTCTCCATGTTGAATCAACAGTCAAGGGCCAGAGCCCCCCCAAACCCCCCCAATGAAAAAGAGGGGTGATGATCGTTCCCACGCTCTGCGTGGGAATGCCTCTACGGACGCTCCGCGTTCGGCTTTGTGGGACGCAGAGCGTCCCGGGCTGCATTCCCACGCAGAGCGTGGGAACGATCAGCGGTGTGTCAGCTCCCTTTTTCACCTTTCTCCCGCGAAGGGTCGTACACCCGGGTCAAGTCCCCGCCGAGGCGGAAGGTCTTGAACGGTTGCATCTCATGCTTGCGCTCCAGCACATCTTCGCTGCAGGTGTAGAGGCTGCAGAACGGTTCGAGCCAGGCGAATTTCGAGTCGACCTTCAGGTCCTTCATGTCCTGCTTGTCGCCGTTCTTCTCTTCGAAGATGTCCGGGTCTTCGACCCCGGCCAGCACCCGGTCACCCAAGCGCTTGAGGGCGCCGTTGTTTTCCTGGCGCAGGTCCACACCATTGACCTGGGCGAAACTGGCGATCATCGCCAGTGGCGGCAGGGCATAGTTGTGGTAGGACAGGGCGCGTTGCTTGCGCTTGAGTTCGTTGGGCAGGAAACCGTCGGCATCGATCTGGTTGACGCCGACCTTGTATTCCTTGACGGCCCAGTCGAACAGGTCGCGGCGGTTGGTTGCCACGGAGGTTGCCATCACCGACCAGGCGGCCCAGTAGGAGTGGTTGTTGGTCTTGTCCAGCGGCAGGTTGTCCCAGTCGCTGACCACCTGATCGGCCATCCGGCTGAACCAGCCTTCGATCAGTTGCGCCTGCTCCGGGTGATTGGCCAGTGGGCGAGACTCGGAGAACTTCAGGCGCACATAGGCCGACGCCATGCTGCCCAGCGCCCATTTGCGCATGGACTTGCCGGTGTGGTTGAAGTCCTTGGACATCAGCGCATCGGCCTGGGCCCACGCGGTCAGCCAGTTGAGGGTGCATTCCAATTGTTCGGGACGGCCGTCACGCATGAATTGCATCACTTGCTTGCTGACGCCACGCTCGATCTTGGTGATGTCGGCGGTGCTGTCGCGGAAGGCTTTTTCCGATTGCACATTCAGCGTTGCGCGGGCCTTGTCGGAGCCCTCGTACTTGCTGCGAAATTGCAGGGAGCCGGTGTAGGGCGTCGGTGTGGCGTCGCAGCCTTGGGCCGCTTCGCCGGCCTTGACCTTTTCGATCGGGGCGAAGTAACCCTGTGGCGGGCGCAGCGGGGCCGCCGCCTGCGTGGCCCCGGCGAACATCGCCAGGGTCAGCAGGGAGGGCGCCAGCAGCGTTTTAAACGTTCGGGTGCGCGTGGTACTGGTCATGAGACGAGACCTCATTGTCCGATTTGAGCCGTTTGTTCGGCTTGCGGAGATGCGTTGCGTTTGCAGATTTTCGCTTCGATCTGCTGCGGCTCTTTACCGGCTTCGGGGCCCTGGACTTCAACAGCCAGAAGGTTCTGCGAAGCCCAGTCCTCGTCGGTGCGCAACTGGAAGGCGAAACGTCCGTCGGTTTCGGAGGTATCCGGTTTTTCGATCTTGATATCCTCGTGGCGCCCATTCATGTACCAGAGGGTGGCTTGCAAGGTTTTCACCGAGGTGTCGGCGAAGCGGATGTCGACCTGGTGGCTGCCGTTACGCAGATCCATGTTCTTGCTATTGACCATCAATTCGTTCTTGCCCGGCTTGAGCGCGGTCTTGCTGCTCATGAGCGCCGGCTTGCCTTCGCAACCGTTGTTGTCCAGCAGCGCCATCATCTGGCGATAGATGGTTTCCTGGTCCAGGCGATACAGCGGCGAGAATTCCCAGATGAGGATTTTCGGCGGGTTCTTCTGGAACTCTTCGCTGCCCAGGTACTGGATCATCGCGCCCTCGAAACCGCCGCCGGGGAAGGCTACGTTGAGGATGTCGGCGCCGATGGCCTCTTCCAGGAAACCGGCGAAGTTGTAGTTCTTGCCGCTGTGACTGGTGCCCACGAGGGTGATCTGCGGGTTGCCGGAATCGCTGAACAGGTCGCCGTCGCCAGCCTCGCCCTTAGGCTCGGTGGTGAACTGGTCCATGTACTGGATCGCATAGCTGGTGCCGCACAGCTGCCCGGCCATGTTGTGCAGGGTGCCGGTCTTGCCCATGCGGCCGGACTTCTTGGTCTCGAACTCACGCTTGGGGATGTCGGCGAAGGCCGGGAGCTGCTTGACCTTCTCGGCGACGATCTTGGCCGTGCGCTGGGCGCCGTATGGTGTCCAGTGCTGGTCGCCACGGAAATAGAAATCGTGGGCGGGCAGGGTTTCGGGCAGGTTTTCGTTGGTCAGCGGCGACAGGTCCGGCACCACGTAACCCATCTGGGCGAAACGGTCGAGCATGGATTTGTAGTTGGTCAGGGCCTTGTCAAAGTTGAAGCTGGCCTTCTCCTGCGGATTGAGCTTGTTGCGGTTCACCAGGCCTCGGGTCGGCTGGTAGACGAGCACCAGCTCGACGCCTTTTGCCTTGAACGCATCGTGCAACTGCTGCAGGCGTTTGTAGCCGGCCGGGGTGGTGTTGAATTCGGTACGCAGGTCTTCCTGGGTCCGGAACAACCAGTCGCCCTGGGCCTGCACCAGCGTGGTGAAGTTCTGTTGGTAGCGCGTGGTGTAGTTCTTCGCGTCGTGGGCTGCAGGGCACAGGTTGCAGCACGGTTCGGCGGTGAAGCTTGGTGCCTTGATTTCATCGGCGCGAGCGCCGCTTGCGGCGGCGAGAATGCCGGCAGTCAGGGCGGACAGGCCCAGGAGTTTGATCATCTTTGGGTTCATAAAGGTCATCCTCAGTCCCGCATTTCGGTCTGGCGTTCGACAGGGTCGATCAGCACGGCTTTCTGCTGGCGCACCAGCAGGTCGAGAATTTCATCCTGGCGCTCGCCGAGGATTCCCGAGAAGCTGATGCCGCTGGATTTGGTCGGTGCGAGCATGGACACGCGGTACAGCTCGACGCTCAACGGCGAATCGATGGACAGCGGGCCACTGCCGTTGGCAGCCAGTTCGCCGCCGACCACGATCAGCGAAACCTGGGCGTCGAACGGGTCGAGCTTGATGTCCCGGTCGGTGTCGGACAGGTCTTTGATGTGGCCGTAGAGACCGGTCAGGCCGTTGGCCATGGACACGTTTTCGTAGAGGCGGATGTTCACGCTGTTACGAATGCGGATGCCGTGGCGGCGATTGCTGATCACTTTGTTGCCCCACAACAGGTTGTCACCACTCTCGTAGAGCGTGATGCCGTCGGTGTGGTTCTTGTAGATCTCGTTGTAGGCGATCAGGTTGTTCACGCTGTTACGGTCGATCACCAGGCCCGAGAGTTTGTTGTCATAGCTGCGGTTGTTGAAAATGAAGCTGTCGTTGACCTCACGGGAAATAATGATCCCGTGCTTTTTCTTGGTCCCGTAGACGGTGTTGTCGGCAATGATCAGCCGATGGGAGCGGTCATGGGGGTCGATGCCGTAGACGATGTTGTCTTTGTAGGTATTGCCCTTGACCACGAAGTCGTTGGTTTCATAGCAGTAGAAGCCGTACCACATGTCCGAGAACTCGGAACCGATGATCCAGCCGGTCGGTTCCGGGCGTTTGAGGACCTTGGCCATGTTCGGCGTGTACTGGGAAATACTCACCCCGTACGACTTACTGTTGGCGTAGCCGAAGCTCGCCATCCTGGTGTTGACGATGTAGGTCTCGGTGCCGCCCCAGGACAGCAGGAACGGACGAAATTCCTTGGGCGAGCGGAATGTGGCAGGGCCGTTTTCCTTTTCGCGCCAGCCGGTGACCTTGGTGTCGCGGATGAACATCCGGCCATCGTTGACCAGGAACGCGCCGCCTTCCTGGGACAGGCGCAGTTCCTGGGTCTGTTTGTCGATTTCCAGGATGCCTTTCTGGCCGACCACGATCGGAATCTTCGCCAGGTAGACACCTGGCGAAGTTTCGATGACGTACTTGGGCACCTTCTTGGCCAGGTCCTTGAGGTTCATGTAGCCATCGTCGACGAAGATGGCCTGTGGGATGCCGTGCTGACGCACGACCCACTCGGCCATCTTGTTGTCACCGCCGATGAAGTCCTTCAAGGCGTTTTCCTGCATCATCCGCCGCACGCTGATCTTGCCGGGCTTGCTGCGCACGATCTTGGCCGCGACCGCTTCGGCCGTATAGCCTTTGAGGTCGGGCAGGGTCGGCGCAGCCAGCTCCAGTGGTGCGGTCGGCGCGCTGCTGACGGTGTAGGTCTTGGCTTGTTGCAGACCTTTGACCACGTTGCCCGGCTTGACCACCGGTTCAACGTTGGCGAACGCCGGCGAGCCGGCCAGCAGCATCGCTGCGACCAACAGGCTGATCGAACCTTTCATCGCCTGGCTGTTCCTGAGGTAGCGGTTCATTTCGGGCACTCCCATGGCCATTCGCATCAGAAGCGCCAGATCACGTCGACAAAGGCGCGATGCATGTACGAATCGACCTCTTTGCCGTAGGCGTCGCCTGGCTTGAACACGCCGCCACGAAAACGCACCAGCGCCGACGGCTCATCAATGGATTGACTCAGCGCGGCCGGTAGCAGGCCTTGCTTGAAGTACTTGGTGACGACCAGATCGACTTCCTGGCCCAGGTCCTTGTCGCCATCACGCAGCGGCAGGGTCGAGGTGGACAGGATTGCGCCGGTCACGTCATCGGTGTTGTTCTCCACGGCGTTGATACCGTTGCTGCCCACTGGCTTGTTGCCGTCCACGCGCCAGAACTTGTGGTACACAAGGCTGGCGTCGTATTCGTCACGCAGTTGCCAGGAACCGAACAGGCTGGCGCTCTGGGTGTTGGCCATTTCGCCACGGAACGCTTCGCCGAAACGGTGCACGCGCGAGCGCGTGCCGGTGAAGTTCGAGCGGTTGCTTTGCAGGCCGTTCTGTTCGTAGTCCTCGCTGGCGCGGGCATAGGCCGCACCGACTTGCCATTGCGGGTCCAGACGCAGGCGGATACCCAGGTCGGTGGCCCAGCCGTCGACGTCATCGCTGTGCTTGGCTTCTGTTGGGCGCGTGCCGTCGGCGTTGAGCGGATTGACCGTGTCACGGTCGCCCGTCATGCCGGTGAGGCTGGCCCAGTAGTTGACGGTGTTGGTGTTGCGCCAGTTGTAGGCGTCGCTGTTGGCTTCCAGGCCGAGCCAGGTCAAGTCACCGTTCTCGGTCTTGTCCAGGGTGTCGGTGGCTTCACCCGGGGTGGGGTAGTCGAGGCTGCCGCTGTCATGGGAGTGGTGGGCACGGATCCCGGCCCACTGGCCTGGCATCCACTGGTAGCCCACGTCGCCATAGACGTGCAGGCGGTCCTTGTCCTTGGGGGACAATTCCTTGAGGTCGGTGCGGTATTCGCTGAACCGTTCGGCCACGCCGAGGTTGGCCCGCAGCAAGGTGGTGTCGAAGGTCCAGTTCAGGGCTTCGATGTTGGTGTCGCGCCATTGGCCGTCGTCGTTGCGCAGGCGCTGGCGACCGAACTTCAACTGCTCGCCCGGGTAAGGGGTCAGGCCACGGTAGCCAATCCAGAACTCGCGCATGGCCAGGTAGCTTTTCTTGGCTTCGCGATCACCGCTGTCGGTTTGCTGGGTGCTGCCATCGGACTGCTGCAGGGTGTCGGTCTCGATGATGTCGCTGGACGTCACGGCCTGGGCCATGGCGTAGGCGCTCCAGGCACCGCTTTCGCTTTCACCATAGACCCATGGACGCAGGTCCAGGCCGACACCGTTGACGTCGCCACCGCTCTGGGTGCCGAGGTCACGGTCGTCTTCGGACTGGCCGGTGACCTTCACTTCCAGGCCGAAGTTCTTGGTGTCAGTCAGGGCCGCCAGGGTCGGACAGGACCACAGCAGGGCGCACGTCAGGCCAATTCCGGCCTGCACAAAAGGATTGAGCTTCAAAGGCTTCATAGAGGTTCCTCGCCGTCATCTTCTTTTAGGGCTTGCAGTTCCAGCGTATCGGGGCTCATCGAGCCGCGAATGGCCTGCTCTTGTTGTAGCAGGCGTTGCGCTTGTGCAAGTTGCTGCGGCGGTAATTGTGCTTCGAGGGTCTGGGCAAGCTCGTTGGCTTGCGGGGTGTTCTGCGCCTTGGCCAACTGGCTGAACACATAGGCGTTGACCGGGTTGGGCTTGGTGCCCTTGCCCTGGGAGAACAACTGGGCAATGGCGTAGTCGGCGCTGTTCTGGCCGTTGCGAGCGGCCTTGAGCAGGTGGTCCAGGGCTTTTTGCGAGTAGACCTGGCCCAGGTAACCGCGGCGATAGATCTGGCCGAGGTAGTAGTCGGCGGCCACTTCGCGGCCAACGGCTTTCTGGAAATGCGCCTCGGCGACCTTGGCATCGGCCGGGACCCACTTGCCTTCGTAGTAAAGCTTGCCCAGCAACAGTTCGGCACGAGACTGGTCGGCGGCGCGGCCGTTTTCCAGGTACTGCATCATCTTGTCGACGTCACCCAGTTCCGGGAAGTCGTAGAGCAGTTGCGCCAGGCTGACCCAGGCAGCGGGGTAGCCAGGGGCGATGCCTTCGAGCAACGACTGGGCGGTCTTTTCATCGGTCTTGCCCAGGCTGGCATCGGAAAGGACACGGGCGACGCTGTCCACGCGCTGGGCGGATACGACGCCACGGGCATGGCCGTCCTGCATCTGCTTGAGCAACGCGGCCTGCTGTTCCGGCTGGCCGCGTTTCTGATAGACCGTGGCCAGTTCGACGTAGCAGATGTCGGTAGTGGCCAGCGCGGCCTTGCAGACTTTCTCGACTTCGTCCAAGTGCTGGTCGTAGGTACCCTGGGTGCGGTAGAGCAGAATCTGCGCCAGACCCGCTTCCGGGTAGCCGGCGCTGCGCCATTGGCTGATCTGCTGCTGGGCGTTGACGTTCGGGAAGCTGTGGGGATATTGCAGGTACAGCATCGCCAGCGGGATCAGGGTGTTGCCTTCTCCGTTGGCGAAGGCTTTCTTCAACAGGCCTTCGGCTTCGTGTTTTTCCGCTTCAGTGGAACCGGGCTTGGCCACCAGCAGGCGACCCAGGCGAGCCTGGGCTCGTGGCGAGATATCGGCGGCGGCGCGGTAAGTCGCCTCGGCTTTTTTCATCTGCTCGGGGTCGTGGCTGTCCACCTGGATATCGGCCAGACCGACCTGGGCTTCGCTGTAGCCCAGGTCGGCCAGTTGCTGATAGTTCTGCTGCGCCAGCGCCGTGTCGCCGCGCTTGAGGGCTTCGTTGGCCAGGCGTTGATCGGGCAGGCCGGCACAACCGGCCAGGCTGACGGCCAGTGCCAGGGCACACAGTGTTCCCATGTGGGAACGAGTTTGCGGCATAGCATCCTGACCGCGTGGATCCTTTCGCGAGCAAGCTCGCTCCCACAGGGTCTGTGGGGTGTTCAGGATTTTTATAATGGTCACGGGCATATCCTCGACTTAAATACCGACGGCCATGGCTTTGTCGATCAGCCAGTTCAGGTTCGGGCCACGGTCGCTGGTGACTTCTACCGGACGACCGGCCAGCGAGCTGTCCAGGGGTTCGTCAGGCTGGATCAACACACGGATATCGGAGGACAGGTCGGCACTTTTCAGGCTGGTGCTGCTGACGATCTTGCCGGTACGGGTGGTGTCTTCGCCGGCGACCTGGAAGCTGACCGCAGTGCCTGGGCGCACGTCGCCGAACTGGCGATAGGAGAAACGCGCTTCGACGTTGGCCTCGGTGCCCCGTGGGACCAGTTGGAAGATCACGTCGCCCTTGCTGGCGTACTGACCATCGGACACCAACTGCTGGGTCACGATGCAGTCGCACGGAGACGTCAGGGTGCCGGTCATTTGCTTGCCGAACAGTTCCTCGACCTTGGCCGGCTGCAACTGGTTGTCGTCCAGGTGACCCTTGAGCACGTCGAGCATGCTGGTGCTGAAGGTCGCCAGCGGGGCGCCCTTGGCGGCCACGCCGTCGGCCTTGACCAGGCTCTGCACGGTGCCGTCACGCGGCATGGTGATGGCCATGCCCGGTACGTTCACCAGCCCTGCCTGGGCGTGGCTGACGAAGTACATGCCGTACACCGACTTGAAGATGAAACCGAACGCCGCCAGGCCAACGATAAAGACCCCCAGGCTGAAGGTCACGGCGCGCAGGCGACCCAAGGCACTCATGCCACCGTTTTCGTCTTTCTGCTTGCGAGCCTTGGTGAAGTTATCGCGCTGCAGGGTCGCCAGCACATCGCCGACACCGACGATGTCGCCGGCCAGGTGCGAGGTGATGATGTGACGCAGTGTCGAGATGTCCCGAGGCTCCAGGTTCTGGAACTGGCAACCGGTGCGGCCGGTCTGGCGGTCGTAGGAACGGATCTGCAATTCCACGTCCATGGCCAGGCCAAGGTTGTCGATGACGAACTGCAGGCGACCTTTGTAGGACTCCCCGGTCTTGAGGGGCATCTGGCCGGCGTTGAAGCTCAGGCCGCCGGCGGACAGGTCCAGGACCTTGACTTCCATCGGCGTACGGTCAGGACCGAAGAAGCGCAGCTTGGCCGGGATTTTGACCCTGGCGTGTTGGCGCTGGGCTTCGGATTCATGCACTACGTTGACATTCACGGCGGTGTTCATAGGGGCGATTTCCTAGTTAATTCATTCAAGTCCGGTCAGACCATCGTCAGCAGCACGGCGACAAAAATGCTGCCGGCGGAGAAGGTCATGGTCCGAGACGACCAAGTGTTGAACCAACGTTGAAAGCTGGCGAGATCACGGGTCAGGTGGGTGGGCTGGCGGGTCCAGGACTGTTGATCGAGGCGGAAGAACACGTAGATCTTCACCAGGGCACCGACGATCTGGTTGTAATAGAGAATCGCCGGGTAGGCCGGGCCGATCCGGTGTCCGGAGCACGACAGCAACAGGGTCAGCAGCAACCGCGTGATGCCGATCCACAGCAGGTACACCAGGATGAACGCGGTGCCGTACTTGAAGCTGGCGATCAGTGCCACCGTCAGGCCCAGCAGCGAGGTCCACATCGACACACGCTGGTCGAACAGCACCACCGAGGTGAACAGGCCCAGACGGCGCAGACCCAGGCCCAGTGCCCGGGAGTTCTGCCGCAGGTTGTTGCCGTACCAGCGGAACATCAGTTTGCGACTGGCCTTGATGAAACTTTTCTCCGGCGGGTGTTCAACGGTGTTGATCGCCGCATCGGGCACATAGAACGTGTCGTAGCCCAGGCGCATCAGGCTGAACCAGCTCGACTTGTCATCGCCGGTCAGGAACTTGAAGCGACCCAGGCGCCAGTGTTGCAGCGAGTCGCTTTCCACGTCGGCGATGAAGTCCGGGTTGGTGACCACGGTGGCGCGGAACACCGACATGCGGCCGGTCATGGTCAGCACGCGCTTGGACAAGGCCATGGAGCACATGTTGATGTGACGCTGGGCGAAACGCAGCTTGTGCCATTCGCTCATGATGTAGCCGCCGCGTACTTCGCAGAACTCGTTGGTGGTCAGGCCGCCGACGTTGCCGAACAGCTGGAACCACGGCACGGTCTTGCGCACGACGCCTTCGGCGAGCACGGTGTCGCCGTCGATCACCGCCACTACGGCGCGGTCGTCCGGCAAGTGGCGGGAGATGGCGCGGAAACCGTAGGCCAGGCCGTCACGCTTGCCGGTGCCAGGAATACGCACGAAGTCCAGCTTGACCCGTGCTGGCGGGTTCATGCGGGCCCAGAGGCTCTTGACCAGCAGTTCGTCGGACATTTCCACGATGGAGCAGACCACGGTGGTGGGCAGCCCGCATTCGATGGCCTCGCGAATCACCGAGCCATACACCTGGGCGGTGGTCAGCGCATCGATCCGGAAGCTGGTGACCATCAGGTACACATGGGACGGATCCGCCGCCTTGCCCAGCTTGCGTACCTTGCGGCGCAGGTGCGGGTAGACGATGTACAGGAAGATCATGCCGCGCACGAAATGCGTTGCTCCCATGGAGTAACGCCAGATGCCCACGGCGCCGATCAGGAAGATGAAGTCCTTGGATTCGGAGTCGAACGTGGACGTGGGCAGCGCCATGGCGATGCCCATCAATAAACTCAAGTAAAACAGCCAACCGGCGGCCTGAAGCAGGCCGTGCTTTAGCCTGTGCATAATCGGTATCCTAAAGTCAGTTGCAAGCTTCAAGCTTCAAGCTTCAAGCACAAACCTAAGCTCAAGCGAATGAGCTTTAGCTTGAGGCTTGACGCTTGAAGCTTGCGGCTGCCTTACCAGCAGATGCCTTCGGTCCGGCCACTCGGGTTGGTGGCCTTGGACATGAAGCCGACCAGGTCGATGACCTGCTTGCCTTCCGGTACGTTCTCGGTCAGCGCGCGGAACTTCTCATCGCGGTTGCCCAGGATGATGATGTCGGAGCTGTCGATCACCGAGTCGAAGTCGGCGTTGAGCAAGGACGAGACGTGAGGGATCTTCGACTCGATGTAATCCTTGTTCGCACCGTGGACGCGGGCGTATTCGACGTTGCTGTCGTAGATCTTCAGGTCGAAACCCTTGCCGATCAGCATTTCCGCCAGTTCTACCAGTGGGCTTTCACGCAGGTCGTCGGTACCGGCCTTGAAGCTCAGGCCCAGCAGGGCGACTTTGCGCTTGTCGTGGCTGGAAACGATGTCGAAGGCGTTCTGCACCTGGGATTCGTTGCTGCGCATCAGCGAGTTGAGCAGCGGCGCTTCCACGTCCAGGGAACCGGCACGGTAGGTCAGGGCGCGAACGTCCTTGGGCAGGCAGGAGCCGCCGAAGGCGAAGCCTGGGCGCATGTAGTACTGGGACAGGTTCAGGGTCTTGTCCTGGCAGACCACGTCCATCACTTCACGGCCATCGACGCCGACGGCCTTGGCGATGTTGCCGATCTCGTTGGCGAAGGTCACCTTGGTGGCGTGCCACACGTTGCAGGTGTACTTGATCATCTCGGCAACGGCGATGTCCTTGCGGATGATCGGCGCGTCGAGCTCTTCGTACAGCGATTGCAGAACGTCGCCAGAGGCTTTGTCGAATTCACCGATAACGGTCATCGGCGGCTGGTCGTAGTCTTTGATCGCGGTGCTTTCGCGCAGGAATTCAGGGTTGACTGCGACACCGAAATCGACGCCGGCTTTCTTGCCGGAGCAATCTTCCAGGATTGGGATGACGACGTTTGCCACAGTGCCCGGCAATACGGTGCTACGAACCACGATGGTGTGGCGGGTGGTCTTGTCACGCAGGACAAAACCGATCTCGCGGCACACGGCTTCGATGTAGTTCAGTTCCAGGTCGCCGTTCTTTTTGCTCGGTGTACCGACACAAATCATCGACAGGTCGGTATCGCGAATGGCTTCGGCGAAGTTGGTGGTACCACGCAGTCGACCTGTTTGAATGCCTTGCGCCAATAGCTCGCCAAGACCCGGTTCAACGATTGGCGATTTGCCAGCGTTGATCATGTCGATTTTGTCTTTGGCGACATCTACGCCAACTACATCATGGCCCCGTGCAGACAGGCAACCGGCACATACTGCACCGACGTAACCCAAACCAAATATGCTAATGCGCATCGCATTTCCCTCTGTTTTTCACGCCATTAAATGGCCGGAGTTAATAGTGTTCAGCGGTCATAGTGCACTCGGAAGTGTGGAATGCAGGCGCCACAATGCCGTGTGCAGGCATACTAAGTTCCGAGTGTCTAAATAAATGCACTCAAGTTGTGCGCAATGTGGCCTAGTTGTTATGACCTGCCCTGTTATGCAGCCAGTCCTCGTTATCGGGAACGCTCGTGCAAAGGTCCTTCACTTTTGATCCCTGGCAAAAAGCCCACAAAATCAAAAGCTTGTGTGCTCGGGTGAGCACGTTATAGGGGCGCAGCCTTGGCCTTGTAGGGGATAGTAATGGTGCTTTATCTCCCATCCTTTAAGGGTGGATCCAATTAGACGACGGTTTCACTAAGTTGTCGTGACAACTTGGTTAATCCGTTCGTCGTCCTTTGTAAGTTATCTCGTACACGCTCGCCGAGAATCGTTACGGATGGTATGAGCCATGCAATTTCACATAGTTCCGATCCGCTCATCGTGATTTTCGAAATTTTTCGAAATATTATCGAAGATGGCACTGGCCTCAATATGATGGCACTTACCGTTTCGCCCTTTATTAATGGGGAGTTAGAAGGGGTAGATAGTTTTGTGCCACTACCGATGAAAAAAATCGGTGCCACTACTCAAAAAACTGACGAATGTCGAGTGAAAGAAAAGTTAGCGCAGGGGTGGGGCGATTTATTGGCGCCATGAAACTGGCGAAGTGGGCGATGAACTAAGCTGACAAATAGGCAGATGATCGAAGCCCCCGATCAGGGGGCGGTATAGGGTTATGCCTTATTCGGGGGCGTGATCGCGCAGGAAAACCAGTTTGTCCCGGCTCGACTGTTGGGCGTTGAAGCGGTAGCCCTGTACATCGAATTGGCTGAGTGCCGCAGGGTCGTTGATCCGTTCCTGAATCACGAAACGACTCATCAGGCCCCGGGCTTTCTTGGCGTAGAAGCTGATGATTTTGTACTGGCCATTTTTCAGGTCGCGGAATTCGGTATCGATGACGCGCGCTTTCAGTGCGCTGCGCTTGACCGCCGAGAAGTATTCATTGGAAGCCAGGTTCAGCAGTACGTCGTCGCCCTGGTCGGCGAGGGCTTCGTTCAGCCATTCGCTGATGCGCGTGCCCCAGAAAGCATAAAGGTCCTTGCCCCGGGCATTGGCCAGCTTCGTGCCCATTTCCAGGCGATAGGGTTGCATCAGGTCCAGTGGCCGCAGCAGGCCATAGAGGCCAGAGAGCATGCGCAGGCGTTGCTGGGCGTAGTCGAAGTCGGCGTCGCCAAAGCTTTGCGCATCGAGGCCCGTGTACACGTCGCCCTTGAAGGCCAGCAGTGCCTGCTTGGCATTGGCCGGGGTGAACGCCGGTGTCCAACTGCCAAATCGCGCGGCATTGAGGCCGCCGATCTTGTCGGAGACATGCATCAGCTCGCTGATCTGTGCTGGCGAAAGTTCGCGCAATTGCTCGATCAGTTCCTGGGAATGATCCAGGTACTGCGGCTGGGTAAAACGCTCGGTGGCCGGCGGTGTTTCGTAATCGAGGGTCTTGGCGGGGGAAATCACCATCAGCATGCAATCGTCTCCTTTAAGGTGTGGCGATTCTAGGGGGTTGGCCGGGTGGACTCCAGCTATTGGGGTGATAGCTGATGGATGGGCGAGTATTGACGGGCATTTGTGGTGAGGCGCTGTGGGAGCAAAGTCCGTGGGAGCAAAGCTTGCTCGCGATGAACGATGACGCAATCTTGCAGATGGACCTTGTCGACTGCATCGCGAGCAAGCTTTGCTCCCACAGGTCTGCTCCCCAAGTCCGCTGACCACAAGGGTATTGCGCCAGGATCGGCTATGATGCCGCGCGGGTTTCGTTATGGAGACATCCCTTTTGCGTATCGCCCTTCTGTTATCGGCCTGGCTGTTGAGCCTGGGCGCCATTGCCGCGCCCAACGACGTCGCCACCCTGGACCGCAGCACCTGGCCGGAACAACTCACCAGCCCGACGCTGTTCGACGTGGCCTCGCGGGCCGAGATCCTGATGTTCGCCCGGGTCCTGCTGGACGTCGATGCCATGGACGACATCGCGCTCAAGCAGTACCTGGGGCTGCGCTCGGTCAATATGGTTGCGATCGACGCGCTTCGCACCCGGCTGTGGCAGCGGTTGCTGGCCAACTACAACTTTGCCCAACGCAGCTGCGATCAGGATGCTTCCTTCTGTTATCTGGTCGAGGACATGGCGACCTTGCGCGAAGAGGCGCGCAGGTTCCATCTGGATGACAACTCCTACTACATCAAGTGGGCCGCGCCGAGCCAGATTTTTCATACTCAATATCGCGACGAGCTGTTGCGTAAAGCTGCGCTTTTTCCGCAAACCAGCAGCGAAATCGAACGTTTCGGCGATTACGAGCGCAACGGCGAGGACATGAACGACCGCCTGTTCCTGCTGACCTTCGACAGCGCCGCCAACGTTGTGCCGGACAACACCCCGTGGTTGGCCGAATACCTGCGCAAGGCGAACATCAATGGCACCTTCTTCGTGCTGGGCAAGGATATCCAGGCGCGGTTGCAAGAGGGCTCGGTCAACAATCTCCAGGCGTTGTATTCGGGACAATGCGTGGGCGTGCAGGGCTGGGAGTTCCGCTCCCACAGTTATTGGCAGGACTGGCAAGACTCGGTCCGGCGCAGTGTCGAGCTGGTCAAGGGCAAGCTGCCCGAAAATTACGTGCCGCTGTTCCGTCCGCCCCAAGGCCAGCGTCGTGGCGATGCGCAAGCGTTCTTCCGCCAGCAAGGCTTGCAAGTGGCGCTGTGGGACATCGACCCCCAGGACAGCAACAATCGGCTCAAGCCTGAGCAAAGCGCCCAGCGTGTGCTGACCCTGATGCTGTTGTGGCGCCACGGAGTGATCAATTTCAATGCCAAGCAGGATGGGGTGAAAACGGCGATGCCCTGGTTGATGACGCAGACGGCGCAAAGCGGGATCGGTTGGGCGGACTGCCAGGAAGCGTTTCGCTGAAACCTGAAAGGCCCGGAAACATTGGGGAAAGAGAAAAAAACGGCGCACATTCATGACAACCGGACTTCCGACTTTAACGGCGCAATGGCGGTACGCCAAGGGTTATTCGTCACTCTGAAAAATAAACTTCAAAAAAGCGTCAAAGTGCTTTTTCCTGTCATGGTTTTTGGAGTATCAAGAAGACAGACCGCCGAAACCTGCAACACAGGTGGCGTCTTCCAAGACCCAGATTGTGTGCAGTTCACCTGAATCGTCGTGGGTGAATTCGGTGGCTACCTCGAGGCGCAGCACTGTCAAGGTATTGCGTCGAATGGCCCCCACATAGGTGACCGAGTATGGATGACCACGGACGTAGCCTTTCCTCCAACCAGCCAATCCTCTATGTACTCGATACCAACGTATTGATCCACGATCCAAACGCCCTGCTGAACTTCGAAGAACACCACGTTGCCATCCCGATGACCGTGCTTGAGGAGCTGGATAAACTCAAGAGCGGACACCACAGCGTCGCGGCCGAATGCCGGCAGGCGATCCGCCTGATCGACAAGACCCTGGGTGATGCCTCTCCGGAGGACGTTGAACTCGGCGTGCCGATCCAGCGCGGCAAAAGTGGCCCCAAGGGCCTGCTTTCGATCCTGATGAGCAAGCGCACCGAACCCAACCTGGTGCTGCCTGAACACCTGAACGACAACATCATCATCAACCAGTTGATCGACCTGCACGCGCGCACCAAGGACCAGGCCGTGGTGCTGGTGACCAAAGACATCAACATGCGCCTCAAGGCCCGCGCCTGCGGGATCGCGGCGGAGGACTACAGCACCGACCAGTTGGTCGACGACGTCTCGCTGTTGCCCAATGGCTACCACAACATGACCGGCTCCTTCTGGGACCGTGTGAGCAAGGTCGAGACCCGCCAGGATCACGGCCGCACCTGGCACCAGGTGCAGTTGATCGACAACCTGCCGGCCGTGCACATCAACGAGTTCATCATCGACGAACAAGGCTTCGTCGGCTGGATCAAGGAAATCCAGGTCGACAAGTTGCTGATCCTCGACCTGCACCAGGAACCTTTGCTGCATCAGGAAGCCTGGGGCCTCAAGCCTCGTGACATCTACCAGAGCCTGGCGCTGTTCGCCTTGCTCGACCCGGATATCCACCTGGTCAACCTGTCCGGCGCCGCCGGTTCGGGCAAGACCATCCTGGCCCTGGCCGCCGCCATCGAGCAGACCATGGTCAGCAAACGCTACCGGCGCATCATCGCCACCCGCAGCGTGCAGGGCCTGGACCAGGAAATCGGTTTCCTGCCCGGCACCGAAGCGGAGAAAATGGAGCCGTGGCTGGGGGCGATCACCGACAACCTCGAAGCCTTGCACATGGATGACGAAAGCACCCATGGCAGCGTCGACTACATCCTCAGCAAAGTGCCGTTGCAGTTCAAATCCCTCAACTACATTCGCGGGCGCAGCTTCCAGCAGAGCCTGATCCTGATCGACGAATGCCAGAACCTGACCCCGCACCAGATGAAAACCATCATTACCCGTGCCGGTGCCGGTTCCAAAGTGGTGTGCCTGGGTAACCTGGCGCAGATCGACACCCCTTACCTGTCCGCGACCAGCTCCGGGCTGACCTACCTGACCGAACGCTTCAAGGACTTCCCCAACGGGGTCCACATCACCCTGCAGGGCGTACCGCGCTCGATCCTGGCCGAATACGCTGAATCCCACCTGTAACCCCAGCCAAACCGGGCGACCTCACCGTCGCCCGGTTTCTTGTATGCGCCACATAACCCCTGTGGGAGCGAGCCTGCTCGCGATAGCGGTGTATCAGATAAGAATATTTAGCTGACACACGGCTATCGCGAGCAGGCTCGCTCCCACAGGGGATCTCCGGTGTTTTGCAAATTGCAGGTGCGACAATCAAGCCTGCCGGAATTTGACCCACGGGTTTACAATCGACACTCCCGATCAGGAGTAACCCTGTGCTGACTCATCTCGATTCCCAAGGTCGCGCCAATATGGTCGACGTGACCGACAAGGCCGTGACGTTCCGTGAAGCCACGGCCGAGGCCTTTGTGCGCATGTTGCCCGACACGCTGCAGATGATCGTCAGCGGCGGTCACCCCAAGGGCGATGTGTTCGCCGTCGCACGCATTGCCGGCATCCAGGCGGCCAAGAAAACCAGTGACCTGATTCCTCTCTGCCACCCGCTGCTGCTCACCAGCGTCAAGGTCGAGCTCAATGCCGAAGGCGAGGACCGGGTGCGCATCGTCGCCCGTTGCAAACTGTCAGGGCAGACCGGCGTGGAAATGGAGGCGCTCACCGCCGCCAGCGTCGCCGCACTGACTATCTACGACATGTGCAAGGCCGTTGACCGGGGCATGACCATCGAAGGCGTGCGTGTGTTGGAAAAACTCGGCGGCAAGAGCGGCCATTTCCAGGCGGATGCGTCATGAAGATCATCGTGAAGTTCTTTGCCCGTTACCGTGAAGCGCTTGGCGTGGATTCGGTAAAGGTGGAAGGCGATTTCGCCACGGTCGACGATGTGCGCGTGCTGCTTGCCCAGCGTGACGGGGCCGAGGTGCTGAAGGAGCAAAACCTGATGTGCGCGCGCAATGAAGACCTGTGCCAGCTCGACGAGCCGCTGGCGGACGGCGACGAAGTGGCGTTTTTCCCCACCGTGACCGGAGGCTGAACCATGGCGATTCGTGTGCAGGTCGAACCGTTCGACGCAGGTGGCGAAGTCAACGCGATGCACGCGGCCAATGTCGGCGTGGGGGCGGTGGTGAGTTTTGTCGGCTACGTGCGTGACTTCAATGACGGCCTCGATGTGTCCGGGATGTTCCTGGAGCATTATCCGGGCATGACCGAAAAGGCCCTGGGCAAGATCGCCACCGAGGCCGAGCAGCGCTGGCCGTTGCTCAAGCTGGAGGTGCTGCACCGTATCGGCGCCCTGGAACCGGGCGAGCCGATCGTCTTCGTCGGTGCCGCCAGTGCCCATCGCCAGGCGGCGTTCGACGCCTGCGCCTTTGTCATGGACTACCTCAAGACCCGAGCGCCGTTCTGGAAGAAGGAAAACACCGTCGACGGCCCGCGCTGGGTCGAAGGGCGGGACAGTGATCATGCGGCGGCGGATCGCTGGAAGCAGTAAGCAACCTGATAGTCCGCTATCGTCGGATCGCCGCCCGGAGCAGGCTCGCTCCCACATTTGATCTCATTGCACACAGAATCCTTGTGGGAGCGAGCCTGCTCGCGAAGGGGTCAGCAGCCTCCCATCACTTTCCCCTGTTTCCCCAATTGACCATATGTACATTAAAGTCCAGTATGGATTTATAAGTACACATAAAGTCATTGCCGCGCCTTTCTCTGCCAAACCAACAACAACCCGCGAGAGATCGATCATGAAGAAACTCCCCCTCATCACCGGCCTGGCCTTGAGCCTGTTGGCCTCCAGCAGCCTGTTCGCCGCTGAGAAAACCTTGCGCATCGGCATCGAGGCGGCTTATCCGCCGTTTGCTTCCAAGACCTCGGAAGGGAAAATCGAGGGGTTCGACTACGATATCGGCAATGCCCTGTGCGCGCAGATGCAGGTCAAGTGCGAGTGGATCGAAGGTGAGTTCGACGGGCTGATTCCTTCGCTCAAGGTGAAGAAGATCGACCTGGCGCTGTCGTCCATGACCATCACCGAAGAGCGCAAGAAATCGGTGGATTTTACCCACAAGTACTACTTCACCTCATCGCGCCTGGTCATGAAGGAAGGGGCGGTGGTCGATGACCAGTACGCCAGCCTCAAGGGCAAGACCGTCGGTGTGCAGCGGGCCACCACCACTGACCGCTACGCCACTGAAGTCCTCGAACCCAAGGGTGTGGTCGTCAAGCGCTATAGCAACAACGAAGAAATCTACATGGACCTGGCGTCCGGTCGCCTCGACGCGATCTTCGCCGACACCATCCCGCTGGAAGACTTCCTGTCGATGCCTCGTGGCAAGGGCTACGCCTTTGTCGGCCCCGAGCTCAAGGACCCCAAATACGTCGGCGAAGGCGCCGGTATCGCGGTGCGCAAGGGCAATACCCAACTGGTGGCGGATTTGAACAAGGCCATCGATGGGATTCGGGCCAATGGGGAGTATCAGAAGATCCAGGGCAAGTATTTCAAGTCGGATATCTACGGCGACTGATCAATCGCTATCGCGAGCAAGCTCGCTCCCACAGGGGACCTGGTTACAAAGATCCAGTGTGGGAGCGAGCTTGCTCGCGATGAGGCCAGGCCAGGCAATACAAAGCCTCAGCCCTTCAATTCCTTCAAATGCTTGTACACCGTCGCCCGCCCCATATTCAGCACATTGGCCACGTAGTTGGACGCGCTCTTGCCCTTGAACGCGCCTTCGGCATGCAGCGCCAGCACCAGCTCGCGTTTGTGGTCGCGGGTCAGCAGGTTCAGGCTCAACTGACGCTCGCGCATCCAGGCATGCAGGAAGGTGTTGATTCGCTCCTGCCAGTCATCGCGAAACAGTGAGTCCGGCTGGGGGATCAACTTGCTCGGCGACAGGAACAGATCCAGCGCGGCCTTGGCATTCTCGAACAGCGAAATATTCAGGTTGATGCACAGCACCGCCAGGGGATGCCCGTCGGCGTCGCGCAGTACGCTGCTGAGGCTGCGAATCTTCTGTCCGTCCCAGTTCAGCTTTTCGTAGGGCCCGATGTTACGTTCGCTGATGTCCTCGCTGAGCATGTCTTCCAGGGACGAGTCATCGCCAATTTCACGCTTGGACAGGTTATTGGCGATGTAATCGACTCTCTGGGTGCGCAGGTCGTGTAGCACCACTTCGGCGTGGGGGTAGAACAGCGTGGCGATAGCGTCGGCGATGGTGCGGAAGTTTTCCAGCACCGGATCGGGTGGCGAGGCAGTCATGACAGGGCTCCAGGCAGCGTCAGCGCCCCGTTAAACAGGGGCGCGGGGGAGTGTGCCGCAATCGCGGCGATGCGTCACCTCAAGGTGGCTCAGCCCAGGCGCCCGGGTGACAGCATGGCGCTGTTCAGGCCGAAACGGGCCAGGGCCTCGGGCAGCGGTTCGCCACGCACCAGCGCCGCGCTGGCCTGGCCCATGGCCGGTGAGGTCTGGATGCCGTAGCCGCCCTGGGCCGCGACCCAATACAGTCCGGGCACCTGCGGATCGAAACCGGACAGCAGGTCACCGTCGGGCACGAAACTGCGCAAGCCGGCCCAGGTGCGGGTCGGGCGGCGGATGGTCAGGGTGGTGGCTTCTTCGATCTGATAGATGCCCATGGCAATGTCGAGTTCTTCGGGTTGCACGTCGTGGGGTTCCACCGGGTCGGCATTGGCCGGCGAGCCGAGGAACATGCCAGCGTCGGGCTTCATATAGAAGGACTCGTCCAGGCTCACCAGCATCGGCCAGTCATGGATATCCACGCCCTCGGGGCCGGCAAAAATGAACGCTGCGCGCCGCTTGGGCTGCAACCCCAGTTTCCGGGCGCCGGCCATTTCAGCAATGTGATCGGCCCATGCGCCGGCAGCATTGATCAGAACCGGTGCCGTGAACGTCTGGTTGGCGGTTTTCACCTGCCACAGCCCCTGATCATCGCGGCTCAATTGCTGGACTTCGCTGTCGGTGTGCACTTCACCGCCATTGCGCCGAATACCGCGCAAATAGCCCTGGTGCAGCGCATCGGTGTCGATGTCGCAGGCCGTGGGGTCGTAGATCGCTCCGTGGACCTTGTCCCGTCGCAGGATCGGCAGCCGCACACAGGCCTCGTCGGCGCTGAGCAGTTGCATCTGCGGCACCGTGGCCTTGGCGCTGAGGTACTGGTTGTTCAACTCGGCCGGGTCGCCGGTGAAGTCCACGGTCATTTCGCCCCGTGGGGTGAGCAAGGGGTGTTCGCAGAAACCGGCCGGTGGCGCATCGAAAAAATCCCGGCTGGCCTGGGTCAGCGCCCGCACCTGCGGGGTACCGTAGGCGGCGGTATACAGCGCCGCCGAGCGTCCGGTGGAGTGGTAGGCCGGATGGGATTCGCGTTCGAGCACAATTACACGGCCGTGGGGGGCGAGCCAGTAACCGGTGGATGCACCGGCAATGCCGCCGCCGATGATGATGAAATCTGCTTGTTTCATGAATTCTCCTGCGAAGAATGTGCCCGGGAACTCGAAGACCCCTGTGGGAGCGAGCTTGCTCGCGAAGGCGGCCTGACAGTCGATATTGAAGGTGACTGACCCACCGCCATCGCGAGCAAGCTCGCTCCCACAAGGGAATGGGGGGTGTCAGTTGTGAAGTCGATACAGGGCATTCGCCAGCGCAACATCTTCCAGGCCCAGACCGATGGAGCGGAAGAACACATGGCGTTGGTAGTCGGGACGCGCCACGTGTTCGCTGAGCAATTCAGGCAAATCGCCGACGATGCTCGACGTCTGCCAGCCATGCTGTTCGCCGGCGATCAGCATTTCACCGGCCGAGCCTGGGGTGGTCTGACGATAGTCGCAGAACACGTCCATGTCGTTGAGGCTTTGAGGGGGGACTTCATGGGCGCGTGGGGCGTTGGTGCTGATGGAGGTGATCAGCGCCGGTTTGCCCAGGGTCTGCGGGTCGAGTACCGCTTTGGCGGACGAGGTGCAGAGCATCACCACATCAACGTCGTGCAGCGCCGCTTCAAGGCTGTCGGCGATGTGCAGGCGTGGGTCCAAGTCGGTGATGGAGGCAAGTGCTTGTGCCGACTTGGTCTTCAGGCCTGGCGAATAGAGGCTGATAGCTTGCCAGTCCCGCAGGCCCTTGACGTATTGCACGTGTGCTCGCGCCACCGCACCGCTGCCGATGACCGCCAGGCGCCGGGCGGTGTGCGGGGCGAGGGCATCGACGGCAACAGCCGTGGTGGCAGCGGTGCGAGCGGTGGTCAACTCGGCGGCATCGCACAGTAGCAGCGGCTGGCCGGTCTGCATCGACATCAACAAGGTCCAGGCGGTTACCAGCGGACCTTGCTCGCGCACGATGTAGGGCGAGGTCTTGACCCCGTAGACCTGGTCTTCAGCCAGCACACCCAGGTAGTTGATGAAGTCCCCGGCGCCCTGGGGAAACACCACCAGTTGCTGAGGCGGCTGCACCGCTTGCCCGGCGGCGAGATCACGGAACAGCTTGCGCAGGATTTGCGGCACGTCGATTTGCCCGAGCAGTTCTCGGGCCTGGGCTTGGGTCATCACATAGGGCGTGCTGGACATGGGGGCTCCGGGAAGCTGTTTTTAAACTAATTTGTCCATTATGGACTTATAGTTTAATCGAGCAATATCCCCAGGCAAAAAAAAGCGCAGCCTGTCTTGGCTGCGCTGATCGTTCCCACGCTCTGCGTGGGAATGCCTCAATGGACGCTCTGCGTCCGTCTCGACGCTAAGGGCGCTTGCGCTCGACCGGTCGCAACAGATGCGTCGGCGGAGTTTCGCAATTGATCTTTTTCCCCAGCAACGCCTCAATCGACGGCAACTGGTAGGAGTCATCTTCGCCAGCGAAGCTGATCGAAACCCCCGCGGCCCCGGCACGACCGGTACGGCCAATCCGGTGCACATAGTCGTCCGGCACTTCCGGCAGGGTGAAGTTGATCACGTGGCTGATGCCGTCGATGTGGATGCCGCGACCGGCCACGTCAGTGGCGACCAGTACGCGGATCTTGCCTTCACGGAAACCTTCGAGGGTCTTGATACGCTTGTGCTGCGGCACGTCGCCCGAGAGCTGGGCCGCGTTGACGCCATCGCGCACCAGGCGTTCTTCGATACGCCGCACTTCATCCTTGCGGTTGGCGAACACCATCACCCGCTCCCAACCATTGTCGTTGACCAGGTTGTAGAGCAGCTTGTACTTGTCGGCCCCGGCGACTGCGTAGATATGTTGCTCGACGTTTTCGCTGGCAACGTTCTCGGCTTCGATCTCGACGATGGCAGGGTCGGTGGTCCACTGCTTGGCCAGGTTCATCACGTCCTCGGTGAAGGTGGCGGAGAACAGCAGGGTCTGGCGTTCGCTTTTCGGTGGGGTCTGGCGAATGATCTGGCGCACTTGCGGGATGAAGCCCATGTCGAGCATGCGGTCGGCTTCGTCCAGCACCATCACTTCGACCATGTCCAGGTGCACGTCGCCGCGCTGGTTGAAGTCCAGCAGGCGGCCCGGCGTGGCGACCAGGATGTCGCAGTGGCGGGCTTCGAGGTGCTTGAGCTGCTTGTCGAAATCCATGCCGCCCACGAACGTCATGACGTTCAGGCCGGTGTACTTGGTCAGGTCGGCGGCATCCTTGGCGATCTGTACCACCAGCTCGCGGGTCGGCGCGATGATCAGCGCCCGTGGCTCGCCCATGTAGCGTTCCTTGGGCGGTGGGGTCTGGAGCAGCTGGGTGATGATGGAAATCAGGAACGCGGCGGTCTTGCCGGTGCCGGTCTGGGCGCGACCGATGGCGTCTTTGCCGGCGAGGGTGTAACCGAGCACTTGCGCCTGGATCGGCGTGCAATACGGGAAACCCAGGTCCTGGATGGCATGCATCAGTTCCGGGGCGAGCTTGAAATCGTGGAAGCGGGTCTTGCCTTCCTGGGGTTCTACGACGAAGTCCTCGAGCTTCCAGGCGACGACCGGCGGTTTCGGTGCGCGTTCGCGCCGTGGCCTGGGGGCTTCGTTGCGTGGTTTCTCGGGCTCGGGGGCCGTAACAGGCTGGGCGACGGGTTCTTTTGTTGCCTGTGCAACAGGTGCCGCCCGGCGCGGTTGTTGCGCATCGGTACGGCTCGGGCCGTGGGTCGGCGCAGTGGAGCCAGGCGCGAGTTGCTCGGCCTCGCTTTTACCGAACATCTTCTTGAGTGCTTTGAGCACGGTCATCTCATCGATTGGTTAAGGAATGTACGCCGGCCAGTGTAATGCAAGAAACGGGCGCGGCGTAGTGTGATCGTCAAAGGACCGGCGTGGCGATCAGTCTCTTAGCGTAACCGCTCGGCCAGCCAGGTGCCGATGTCGCGAATCTCCTCGGGTAACACTTCGTGGCCCATTGGGTATTCTTGCCATGTCACGGTGACACCATGTTGCTTTAAATACTCTTTCGCGGTCCGACCCATGGGGTTGAGTACCACTTCGTCGTATTGCCCGTGCAGCGCCAGGACCGGAATGCGTTGCTGGCTGGCCGACAACTGCAGCTCATCGCTGAAAGTCGGTGCATAAGTAGACAGCGCGACCACGCCGCCCAGCGGGCCCTGCCATTTCACGAATGCCGTGTGATAGACCACCGCGCCGCCCTGGGAGAAACCCGCCAGGAAAATCCGCGAGGCGTCTATTCCGCTGGCTCGCTGGGTTTCGATCAGGTCGATGACCCGTTGTGCCGAGGTTTCGAGCTGCTGTTCGTCAATGGCCCGCGCCGGGCTCAAGGCCCGGATGTCGTACCAACTGGGCATGGCGTAGCCGCCGTTGATCGTTACTGGTTGGGTCGGTGCCTGGGGTAGAACGAAACGTGTGGTGAGCAGACTTTGCTGCAACATTTCAGCGACTGGCAGGAAATCAAAGCGATCGGCGCCCAGGCCGTGAAGCCAGATAACGCACGCGTCGGCAGCGCTGCTGGGCTCGAGAATCAGGGGGTCGGTCATGGTTGTGCTCCAAATCTGTGCGGGCGCGCCCAATCAGTGCGTGATTACAGTGCGTGCCCGGTGTCTCAGTTAATTAGATGTCGCAAAGTTGAAAGTTTTTGTCTTGACGTGTTTTACAAGGGCTAAGCGCAGCGGTCTGGTACGGGCTTTGCTATGGGTGTACCTGAGTGATGATTCTTACGCTGTGCGGTAACACTATCAGTTCACCGCAACGCATGGGATATCAGAAATCCGGTGATGAATGTTCGCCAGTAGCCGCTACGGGCTTCGCGAACGTGAAGGGCTACAGCCCGTTCGGCCGATTGGTGAGAGATGGGCATGACCACTGTTTACGGACATCCTCATTATTAGACTCATAGCGAAGGTCCAGACGTCGGTTGACCCTAAAAAAAGCCAACAAGGGTCGGCAATGCCCCAAAAGGGTGCGATAGGGCTCGAGCTCCGACACAACAAGAGCAAAACTGGAGGTTTGAATGAAGTTACTGAAATCCACCCTGGCCGTCATGACTGCAGCAGCAGTCCTTGGTGTCAGCGGGTTCGCTCAGGCGGGTGCAACCCTGGATGCCGTGCAGAAGAAAGGTTTTGTGCAATGTGGTGTGAGTGATGGCCTGCCGGGTTTCTCGGTGCCTGATTCCACTGGCAAGATCCTGGGTATCGACGCCGACTTCTGTCGTGCCGTGGCCGCCGCCGTATTTGGCGACGCGAACAAAGTGAAATTCAGCCAACTGAACGCCAAGGAGCGTTTCACCGCACTGCAGTCTGGTGAAATTGACATCCTGTCGCGCAACACCACCATGACCAGCTCCCGTGACGCGGGCATGGGCCTGAAATTTCCAGGCTTCATCACCTATTACGATGGCATCGGCTTCCTGGTTAACAACAAACTGGGCGTCAAGAGTGCCAAGGAACTGGACGGTGCAACCATCTGCATCCAGGCCGGTACCACCACCGAGCTGAACGTTTCCGACTACTTCCGCGGCAACGGCCTGAAATACACCCCGATCACCTTCGACACCTCCGATGAAAGCGCCAAGTCGCTGGAATCCGGTCGTTGCGACGTGCTGACTTCCGACAAGTCCCAACTGTTCGCCCAGCGCAGCAAGCTGGCTTCGCCGAAGGACTATGTGGTTCTGCCGGAAACCATTTCCAAGGAGCCGCTGGGTCCGGTCGTGCGTAATGGCGACGACGAGTGGCTGGCCGTTGTGCGTTGGACTGGCTACGCCATGCTCAATGCTGAAGAAGCCGGCATCACTTCGAAAAACGTCGAGGCTGAAGCCAAGGCCACCAAGAACCCAGACGTTGCTCGTATGCTCGGTGCCGACGGCGAGTACGGCAAGGACCTGAAGCTGCCGAAGGACTGGGTCGTGCAGATCATCAAGCAAGTCGGTAACTACGGCGAAATGTTCGAGCGTAACCTCGGCAAGGGCACTCCGCTGGAAATCGATCGCGGCCTGAACGCTCTGTGGAACGCTGGCGGCATTCAATACGCACCACCAGTGCGCTGATGGTTCTATCACCCGGTGGGCCAACCACCGGGTGATGTTCTGTTCCATTCTTTGCGGGGCACTTCATGCAAAATTCAATCGGCGCACCTAAGCAGAGGCTCAGCCTCAGCGATCCACGAGTGCGTGCGTGGGTATTTCAGATCGTCACCATCGTGGCGGTTATCTCGCTGGGCTGGTTTCTGTTCGATAACACGCAGACCAACCTCGAGCACCGGGGTATCACTTCCGGTTTCAGCTTCCTGGAGCGCAGTGCCGGTTTCGGCATCGCTCAAACCCTGATCGACTACACCGAAGCGGACAGCTATGCCCGCGTTTTTGTCATCGGGTTGCTCAACACACTGCTGGTGACTTTCATCGGCGTGATCCTGGCAACGATCCTCGGTTTCATTGTCGGCGTGGCCCGACTGTCGAAAAACTGGATCATCGCCAAAGTAGCCACGGTGTATGTTGAGGTTTTCCGCAACATCCCGCCGCTGCTGCAGATCCTGTTCTGGTATTTCGCGGTGTTCCTGACTATGCCAGGACCGCGCAACAGCCATAACTTCGGCGACACCTTCTTTGTCAGCAGCCGCGGCCTCAACATGCCGGCGGCGCTGATGTCGGAAGGGTTCTGGCCGTTCGTGGCCAGTGTCGTGCTGGCGATTGTCGCCATCGTGCTGATGACCCGCTGGGCCAACAAGCGCTTCGAAGCCACTGGTGAGCCGTTCCACAAGTTCTGGGTCGGCCTGGCGCTGTTCCTGGTTATCCCGGCGTTGTGCGCGCTGATCTTCGGTGCTCCCGTGCATTGGGAAATGCCGGAACTCAAGGGCTTCAACTTCGTCGGTGGCTGGGTACTGATTCCGGAATTGCTGGCCTTGACCCTGGCGCTGACGGTGTATACCGCGGCGTTCATCGCCGAAATCGTGCGTTCGGGCATCAAGTCGGTGAGCCATGGCCAGACCGAGGCGGCTCACTCGCTGGGCCTGCGCAACGGTCCGACCTTGCGCAAGGTGATCATCCCGCAAGCCCTGCGTGTGATCATCCCGCCGCTGACCAGCCAATACCTGAACCTGGCGAAGAACTCTTCGCTGGCGGCCGGTATCGGTTACCCGGAAATGGTTTCGCTGTTTGCCGGCACGGTGTTGAACCAGACCGGCCAGGCCATCGAGGTGATCGCGATCACCATGAGCGTGTACCTGGCGATCAGTATCAGCATTTCCCTGCTGATGAACTGGTACAACAAGCGCATTGCGCTGATCGAGCGGTGAGGAAAAGCGCATGACATCCCATACTTTCAAACCTGATATGCCGCCGCCGAGCAAAGTGTTCGGGCCGATGGCATGGATGCGCGCGAACATGTTCTCCAGCTGGCTCAATACGCTGCTGACGCTGTTCGCGTTCTACCTGATTTACCTCGTGGTCCCGCCGATCCTCAGTTGGGCGATCCTCGATGCCAACTGGGTCGGCACCACCCAGGCCGACTGCACCAAGGAAGGTGCCTGCTGGGTGTTCATCCAGCAGCGTTTCGGCCAGTTCATGTACGGCTATTACCCAACGGGCCTGCGCTGGCGCGTCGACCTGACCGTATGGTTGGCAGTGATCGGTGTGGCGCCGTTGTTCATCTCGCGCTTCCCGCGCAAGGCGATCTACGGCCTGAGCTTCCTGGTGCTGTACCCGATCATCGCCTGGTGCCTGCTGCACGGTGGCGTATTCGGTCTGGACGCCGTGGCAACCAGCCAATGGGGCGGCCTGATGCTGACCCTGGTGATCGCCACCGTCGGTATCGCCGGCGCGCTGCCGCTGGGTATCGTCCTGGCCCTGGGCCGGCGCTCGAACATGCCGGCGATTCGTGTGGTCTGCGTGACCTTCATCGAGTTCTGGCGCGGCGTGCCGTTGATCACGGTGCTGTTCATGTCGTCGGTGATGCTGCCGCTGTTCCTGCCCGAAGGCATGAACTTCGACAAGCTGCTGCGAGCACTGATCGGGGTGATCCTGTTCCAGTCGGCCTACGTGGCCGAAGTGGTGCGCGGCGGCCTGCAAGCCATTCCCAAGGGGCAGTACGAAGCTGCCGCGGCGATGGGCCTGGGTTACTGGCGCAGCATGGGCCTGGTGATTCTGCCGCAAGCCTTGAAGATGGTGATCCCGGGTATCGTCAACACCTTCATTGCGTTGTTCAAGGACACGAGCCTGGTGATCATCATCGGCCTGTTCGACCTGCTCAACAGCGTGAAACAAGCTGCCGCCGACCCGAAATGGCTGGGCATGGCCACCGAAGGCTATGTGTTCGCCGCCCTGGTGTTCTGGATTTTCTGTTTTGGTATGTCCCGCTATTCCATGCATTTGGAACGCAAGCTGGACACTGGCCACAAGCGTTAGGAGCGTAGTTTATGAGTGAAGCGATCAAACAGCCTGTGAGCCCTGAAGGCATTATTCAGATGCAGGGCGTCAACAAGTGGTACGGCCAGTTCCATGTGTTGAAAGACATCAACCTGAACGTCAAGCAGGGCGAGCGTATCGTGCTGTGCGGCCCGTCGGGCTCCGGCAAGTCCACCACCATCCGCTGCCTCAACCGCCTGGAAGAGCACCAGCAGGGTCGCATCGTGGTCGACGGCGTGGAACTGACCAACGACCTCAAGCAGATCGAAGCGATCCGCCGTGAAGTCGGCATGGTGTTCCAGCACTTCAACCTGTTCCCGCACCTGACCATCCTGCAGAACTGCACCCTGGCGCCGATGTGGGTACGCAAGATGCCCAAGCGCAAGGCCGAGGAAATCGCCATGCATTACCTGGAGCGCGTACGCATTCCAGAGCAGGCGAACAAGTACCCGGGCCAGCTCTCCGGCGGTCAGCAACAGCGTGTGGCCATCGCCCGTGCCCTGTGCATGAAGCCGAAAATCATGCTGTTCGACGAGCCGACCTCGGCCCTCGACCCGGAAATGGTGAAAGAAGTGCTGGACACCATGATCGGCCTGGCCGAAGACGGCATGACCATGTTGTGCGTGACCCACGAAATGGGCTTCGCCCGCACCGTGGCCAACCGCGTGATCTTCATGGACAAGGGTGAAATCGTCGAACAGGCCGCGCCGAACGACTTCTTCGACAACCCGCAGAACGACCGCACCAAGCTGTTCCTGAGCCAGATCCTGCATTGATCCGGCCTTAGGCAGTGAAATAAGCCCGGACTTGTCCGGGTTTATTTTTGCCTGCGTGTTCTTCGCCTCAGGAGCTGAGCACGGTTTCGCGCTCGGGGTGGCGGTCAAGCAACAACTGCCGCAGGTCGGTGCCTTCGTCCAGGACCTGGATCTCGGCCATCAGGTGCGGATGACGATCCAGCAGGCGCATCAGCATGAACAGTGGTTGAGGTGGGGGGATCTCGCCTCGCTCATAGCGGGAAAAGGCATTGTGCCCACCGCCGGACAGTAACTTCACGGCTTCTTTCTGGGTGAGATGCAGTTTGCGACGGATGCGCTTGATCTCTGCGCCCATGGCTTGAAGGCAGTCTTCGAGCAACTGGTCGCTTGCCTTGGAATAGCGCTCGGCGCTGTCGGTATCGTGATCGAATTCTATTTCGCCACAGACCTGGCATTCCCATCCGGCGATGTCGTGCACCAGCCGGGCTACGCGCTTGTAGTCGACGGTGACGCTGCGATCCTTGAAGTGATGCATGGCCTCGTGAGTGCCGCAACTGACACATTGCTGCGTTTTCATTGGTTTTTCTCCTGGAAGGAGATCACCGGATGCCCACCGCCGGGGCGGTAAGTCACTTTGATGTAGATCTCCCGATCCTGAAATGTTGTGTGATAGACGTCTTGCCAGATTCGGTGATCGGCATAGGTGGTCATCGATTTGTGCAGCATCCTGTACTCCAGCAGGTGAACGATCCGCAGCATCTGGGCAAGACTTAACGTCATCCTCCGTCCGCCTTCCCGCGCGCTCATCGTGAACGCCTTGCTTCCCAACCTGCGAACCTCGGCCTTGACCTCTGCCAGCTCGTAATGGGGTGTGCTCTTTTCCATAAAAAGTCATTTACCTTGTCTCTAAAATTACCCTCAAAGGGTAATTTTGACTAATCGAAAATCTTGCTCTTTACCTGCCCTTAAACCCTAGGCGCTTGTTCTCTGGGATGAAGCTGACTAACATGTCAGAAAATTCATCCTATGATTGGATGAAAGGGCGGACTCCATGTCAGATATTTCTCCATTGATAAAGCGCTCCCTAGTCGATCAGGCCTTGGAGCAATTGCGCCGACGTATCAGCGATGGTGTGTGGGCCGTCGGCCAGCGCTTGCCCACCGAGCCGGAGTTGGTGGCGGAGCTGGGTATCAGCCGCAACACCGTGCGCGAAGCCATGCGCGTGCTGGCGTTTGCCGGGCTGATCGAGATCCGCCAGGGCGACGGCAGTTACGTGCGGGCAGTGGTTGATCCGCTGGATACGCTCAAGGTGTTGTCCCGCTGTTCGCTGGAACAGGCCCGGGAAACCCGGCATATCCTGGAGGTGGAGGCCATTGGCCTGGCGGCGCTGCGGCGCACCGATGAGGATCTGCTTGCCTTGCGCCGGGCGCTGCAAGACAGCGGCGAGCACTATCACGGCGATCTGGAGCGCTACATCGCCTGCGACCTGGTGTTCCACCGCCTCCTGGTGGATGCCGCGCACAACCCTGCGCTCAGTGAACTCTATCGCTACTTCTCCAGCGTCATCGGCGCGCAGTTGCGCCAGAGCCTCAACATCACCCCGCGCCATCAACATGTGTTCGACCTGCACGTCGAAATCCTGGAAGCCGTCGAGCAACAGGATCCGCAACGGGCCAAGTCCCTGTGCCGCCAATTGATCAATGAACCCTGAGCCCCGAACCCGAGTTTTCCATGTCCCGCGATCTGCTTGACCCTGCCACTTCGACGGCGCCCAAACGCGCCGCCGAACTCGAAGAACTGTTGATTGACGCCGAGGCCGACGATGAGCAGACCCAACAGCGCCATTTGTTGGTGCGTCGCCCCTGGCTGTTGCTGCTCGGGTTGATCCTGGTGGCGCTGAACCTGCGTCCGGCGTTGTCGAGCATGGCGCCGTTGCTCAGCGAAGTGTCAAGAAGTCTCGGCCTGTCGGCTGCCCAGGCCGGTTTGCTGACCACATTGCCTGTGCTTTGCCTGGGCCTGTTTGCGCCGCTGGCACCGGTGCTGGCGCGGCGCTTCGGTGCCGAGCGCGTGGTGCTGGGGATCTTGTTGACGCTAGCGGGCGGGATTGTCTTGCGCAGTGCCTTCGGTCAGGTCGGGCTGTTCGTCGGCAGCATCCTGGCTGGCGCGAGTATCGGTGTGATCGGCGTGCTGCTGCCGGGCATCGTCAAGCGCGACTTCGCCAAACAGGCCGGCACCATGACCGGCGTCTACACCATGGCTTTGTGCCTGGGCGCGGCGATGGCGGCCGGGGCGACCGTGCCGCTGAGCGAGCAGTTTGGCCACAGCTGGGCCTTGGGCCTGGGCTTCTGGGTGGTCCCGGCGCTGCTGGCCGCGGTGTTCTGGTTACCGCAAGTGGGCGAGAAACACGGTGCCCACCAGGTGGCTTATCGGGTCCGCGGCTTGCTGCGTGATCCCCTGGCCTGGCAAGTGACGTTGTACATGGGGCTGCAATCGTCCCTGGCCTACATCGTTTTTGGCTGGCTGCCGTCGATCCTGATTGGCCGTGGCCTGACGCCGACCCAGGCCGGGCTCGTGCTGTCCGGTTCGGTCATCGTGCAATTGATCAGTTCCCTCGCCGCGCCCTGGTTGGCAACACGTGGCAAGGACCAGCGCCTGGCCATCGTGATCGTCATGCTCATGGTCCTGGGCGGGTTGTTCGGTTGCCTCTACGCGCCGCTCGATGGCTTGTGGGGCTGGGCGATCCTGCTGGGCTTGGGGCAGGGCGGATCATTCAGCCTGGCGCTCACGCTGATCGTGCTGCGTTCGCGGGACGCCCATGTGGCCGCCAACCTTTCCAGTATGGCCCAGGGGTTCGGCTATACGCTGGCGTCGATGGGGCCGTTCGCGGTGGGTGTGGTCCACGACTTGACCGGCGGCTGGAATGCCCTGGGCTGGATCTTCGGCCTGGTTGGCCTGGGGGCGATCATCGCCGGCATCGGCGCAGGTCGGGCGTTGTACGTCGGGGCCAGCAGCGAAAGGGTCACAGACCTTCGTTGATATCATTTTCATGGCGAATGACGATAGTCTTCCCGGCGGCGGCAGATTATCGTACTGGCCTACTGAAACGTTTTTCGGAGCCTGTCCATGAGTGATGCCCACAACGCCTTGATCAGCCGTTTCTATCAGGCCTTCCAACGCCTGGACGCCGAAGCCATGAGCGCTTGCTACACCGACGACGTGCTGTTCAGCGACCCGGCGTTCGGCGAGCTGCGCGGGCGCGATGCCGGCGACATGTGGCGCATGCTGACGACCCGGGCCAAGGACTTTTCCCTGACCTTCGATAACGTGCGCAGCGATGAGCGTACCGGTGGTGCCCATTGGGTGGCGACGTACTTGTTCAGCCAGACCGGCAACATTGTGATCAACGACATTCAGGCGCGCTTCGTTTTTCGCGACGGCAAGATCTGCGAACACCACGACAGCTTCGATCTGTGGCGCTGGTCTCGCCAGGCATTGGGCGCCAAGGGCCTGCTGCTGGGCTGGACACCACTGGTGCGCAACGCCGTCAGGGCCCAAGCGCTCAAGGGGCTGCGGGCGTTCCAGGCCAGTCGCTGATAAGATCGCGGCTTGTCTTTGCCGACCTGTTGAACATCTTGTGACGACTGCCGCCCTCTCTCCCGATCTGCCTGCACAGGGCCCAACCGAACCGGACAAACCCTGGTTCGTCTATCTGGTGCGGGCCGCCAACGGTTCGCTGTACTGCGGCATCAGTGATGACCCGGTGCGGCGTTTCGCCAAGCATCAAAGCGGCAAGGGGGCGCGCTTCTTCCTTTCCAGCCCGGCAGTGGCCCTGGTGTACACCGAGGCTTGTCGCGACAAGGGCGAGGCCCTGCGCCAGGAGCGGCTGATCAAAAAGCTCAAGAAAAGCGCCAAGGAATGCCTGGTGGCCAGTGCGCTGTCGCTCAATCAGCCGGGCTGATAGGCCTTTATCAGGCCGGTAGGCTGTCCCGATCAGGCGCGCTAAGCTGTAAGACTTCATTCCTGCAGTGGCTAATCTCATGTCAGAGCTGATCCTTCATCACTACCCAACGTCTCCTTTCGCGGAAAAAGCCCGGCTGCTGCTGGGCTTCAAGGGGCTGTCCTGGCGTTCGGTGAGCATTCCGCCAATGATGCCCAAGCCTGACCTGACGGCGTTGACGGGTGGCTATCGCAAGACGCCGGTGTTGCAGGTCGGCGCGGATATCTATTGCGATACGTCGCTGATGGCTCGCCGCCTGGAGCAGGAAAAAGCCTCGCCGGCGCTGTTCCCCGAAGGCCGGGAAATGCTCGCCGCGTCCTTTGCGGCGTGGGCCGATTCGGTGGTGTTCCAGCATGCGGTGAGCCTGGTGTTCCAGCCGGAGTCGGTGGCGGTGCGGTTCGCCAAGTTATCGCCCGAAGCGATCAAGGCGTTCGTCAGCGACCGCGCCGGGCTGTTCAGTGGCGGCACGACTACACGCTTGGCTGCCGAGCAGGCCAAGCACCAATGGCCGACGATCATGGCCCGGCTGGAGCAACAGTTGCAGCGCGAGGAGGGCGATTTCCTGTTGGGTGATCCGTCGATTGCCGACTTCGCCATGGCCCATCCACTGTGGTTCCTCAAGGGCACTCCGGTCACCTCGTCGCTGGTGGATGCGTATCCGGCTGTCTCGGCCTGGTTGGCGCGGGTGTTGGGTTTCGGCCATGGTGCCTCGAGCCAGATGAGTGCCGAAGAGGCCTTGGACGTTGCCCGCAACGCAACGCCGGCAGCGCTGCCGGATGAGGCATTCGACGAGCCGAACGGGTTCACTGCAGGGCAGCAGGTGAGCATCGCCGCGACCGACTATGGTGTCGATCCGGTGGTCGGGGAGTTGTTGTTTGCCGGCAGCGAGGAACTGATTCTGCGTCGCGAAGACGCGCGGGGCGGAGTGGTGCATGTGCACTTTCC
Organism: Pseudomonas sp. Root401; assembly: GCF_001425105.1. Classification (NCBI taxonomy): domain Bacteria; kingdom Pseudomonadati; phylum Pseudomonadota; class Gammaproteobacteria; order Pseudomonadales; family Pseudomonadaceae; genus Pseudomonas; species Pseudomonas sp. Root401. The sequence continues at coordinate 58,204 of NZ_LMDO01000009.1, forward strand.
GCGGTTTGGCTTCCGGATCGAGGCTCGATGAACAACGAATGACCTTGTGGGAGCGAGCTTGCTCGCGATGAGGCCCTTAAACCTATATCGCGGACAACGCCTTGAGAATATTCTCCGGCTCATACCCACGAATCAACGTGCCGTTCACATCCAGGATCGGAATCCCCCGGCCACCCAGCGCCTCATAGGCCTTGCGCGCCTCGGTGTCCTTTTCGATATCGAACTCGTGAAACGGCACGCCTTTCTCATCCAGGAACCGCCGGGTTGCCTTGCAGTAGCCGCACCAGTTGGTGGCATACAGCACGACGCGGGCGTTGCTGCGGATCTGCTCGGAAACCATCTGTGACGGGTTGAATACCCGCTCGATCTTGCCCCAGTTCTGATAGGCCACCACCACCAGCAGAATCAGCAGGAATTTCTTCAGCACCCCACCAAACATCAATTACGACGCTTGAGCTGGTCGGTCAGCGACGTGGGCAGGCCCTTGATGATCAGCGTGCCAGCTTCTTCGTCATACTCGATCTTGGAGCCCAGCAAGTGCGCTTCGAAGCTGATGGACAAGCCCTCGGCGCGGCCAGTGAAGCGGCGGAACTGGTTGAGGGTGCGTTTATCCGCCGGGATTTCCGGCGATAACCCGTAGTCCTTGTTGCGGATGTGATCGTAGAAGGCTTTCGGGCGATCTTCATCGATCAGCTCGGACAGTTCTTCCAGGCCCATCGGCTCGCCGAGCTTGGCCTGGCTGCTGGCGTAGTCGACCAGGGTCTTGGTCTTTTCCCGGGCATCGTCTTCCGGCAGGTCTTCGCTTTCGACGAAGTCACTGAAGGCCTTGAGCAGGGTGCGGGTCTCACCGGGGCCGTCGACACCTTCCTGGCAGCCGATGAAATCACGGAAATATTCCGAGACCTTCTTGCCGTTCTTGCCCTTGATGAACGAGATGTACTGCTTCGATTGCTTGTTGTTCTGCCATTCCGACACGTTGATCCGGGCCGCCAGGTGCAACTGGCCCAGGTCCAGGTGGCGGGACGGGGTCACGTCGAGCTCATCGGTCACCGCCACGCCTTCGCTGTGGTGCAGCAGGGCGATGGCCAGGTAGTCGGTCATGCCTTGCTGGTAGTGAGCGAACAGCACGTGGCCGCCCACCGACAGGTTGGACTCTTCCATCAGCTTTTGCAGGTGTTCCACCGCCACGCGGCTGAAGGCGGTGAAGTCCTTGCCGCCGTCCAGGTACTCCTTCAGCCAGCCGCTGAACGGATGCGCCCCGGACTCGGCATGGAAAAAGCCCCAGGCCTTGCCTTGCTTGGCGTTATAGCTCTCGTTGAGGTCGGCGAGCATGTTCTCGATGGCCGTGGACTCTGCCAGTTCGGAGTCGCGGGCATGGAGCACCGCTGGGGTGCCGTCGGGCTTTTTGTCGATCAGGTGGACGATGCAATGACGGATCGGCATGGATTTCTCGGCTGATGAAAGAGAGGAGGGCGCGCTCCCCGAAAAAGGGCCCAGTGTACCGCAATCACTGGTTTTGGAACCCGGCAAAGGCCCTTTCAGACCCGTCCGACACCCTATATGCATTTTTTTAACGTTTTAGCGCAAGAAAGCTGACCAAATGGGTAGCTAGAGGCGGATATTTCAGAGGCGTTGTGCTAGTTTTGCCCGGTCTTACGCGAAGTCACTGCGTTAAGCGTGCATTCAGCATCTGTCAGGTCGAACCAATCCCGGTTTTCGGCATCTATTACCCCGATCCGTCGCGGTGATTGCCGAGGGTGCCTGATCAAGAGAGATCGGGCTCGATGGCTGACACTGCACTCTGCAATCCATATGAATTTGATAGGGAAGGAACACTACATGGCTCTTACTAAAGACCAACTGATCGCTGATTTGGCTGAATCTGTAGACGCACCAAAAGCTACCGTGCGTTCGCTGCTGGACCAACTGGGCCAAGTCGTTGCCGATCAGCTGGAAAATGGCGGCGAAATCACTCTGCCAGGTGTTGGCAAGCTGAAAGTCACCGAGCGTCCTGCCCGTACCGGCCGCAACCCTTCGACTGGCGCTGCCATCGAAATCGCTGCCAAGAAAGTGATCAAGCTGGTTGTGGCCAAAGGCCTGACCGACGCGGTCAACAAGTAAGACCGCAGTAAAAAAAACCGTGCCTTGGAGCGATCCGGGCACGGTTTTTTATTGCCTTGAAAACCACCTGTAGGAGCTGCCGAGCGAAGCGAGGCTGCGATCTTTCCCCTGACAGTTGAATCTCAAGCGAAAGATCAAAAGATCGCAGCCTCGCTTCACTCGTCAGCTCCTACAGTCGAGCCGTGTCTTTCTAATCCTTGCGAACCCAGCGGGCTTGGCGCCAGGCCTGTTGCTGGGCCTCGGTCTGGAAGGTCCAGGCCACGAAACGACTCTGCTTCTGGCCCTGGGACATCTCCACCACCTGGCTGTGCAGCGCCCCGGCCTTTTTCAGCGCGGTTTGAATCGCCGGCAGGTTCGACGCTTTCGACACCAGGGTGCTGAACCACAGCACTTGCCCGGCCAGTTGTGCGCTTTCGCCGATCAGTTGCGTCACGAACCGGGCTTCCCCACCCTCGCACCACAACTCCGCAGCCTGACCGCCGAAATTCAGCACCGGCAGCTTGCGCTTCGGATCGGCCTTGCCCAGTGCCCGCCACTTGCGCTGGCTGCCCTTGGTGGCTTCCTCCAGGGAGGCATGGAACGGCGGATTGCACATCGTCAGGTCGAAACGTTCGGTGTCGTCCAGCAGGCCCAGGAGTATCTGCTTGCGGTTGGCTTGCTGGCGCAACTGGATGGCTTTGTTCAACCCATTGGACTGGACGATGGCCTTGGCCGAGGCGATGGCCGTCGGGTCGATCTCCGAACCGAGGAAGTGCCAGCGGTAGTCGCTGTAGCCGATCAACGGATAGACACAGTTGGCGCCGGTGCCGATGTCCAGCACCTTGACCGCCGCCCCGCGGGGGATTTCACCGGCGTTGTGGCTGGCGAGCAAATCGGCGAGGAAGTGCACATAGTCCGCCCGACCTGGCACCGGCGGGCACAGGTAGTCGGCCGGGATATCCCAGTGGGCGATGCCATAGAAAGCTTTGAGCAGTGCCCGGTTGAACACCCGCACGGCCTCGGGGCTGGCAAAGTCGATGCTTTCCTTGCCGTAGGGGTTGATGATCACGAACTTCGCCAGTTCCGGCGTGCTCTTGATCAACGCTGGGAAGTCGTAGCGGCCCTGGTGGCGGTTGCGCGGATGCAGGCTGGCCTTCTCACGCGGCGCCACGGCTTTGGCCTCCGGGGCGGACTTGGGCTTCTGGCGGGCAGGTTTGGGTGTGCGGGGGGCGGTCATGGGCGAGTCGATTCGGGGATGGCTCAAAAAGTGGCGGGCATTGTCCCACATCCGGCCCCTGCGAACCCAACTGCAACGATCGGCGCGATCTGCTGTGGGAGCGAGCCTGCTCGCGATAGCGGTGGGTCAGCTTGCATCAATGTTGAATGTACCGCCGTAATCGCGAGCAGGCTCGCTCCCACAGGGGGGGGGCAGCGTTCGTAAGAAAGTGACAGGCATAAAAAAGGAGGTCCAACTGGACCTCCCTTTTCATTGCGAACCGCTGTTACAGGCTGGCGATCCGCGCGTGCTGCTCGGCCAGCTTGCCCAAGGCCTGTTCCGCCTCGGCCAGTTTGGCCCGTTCCTTCTCGATGACTTCGGCCGGCGCCTTGTCGACGAAGCCGGCGTTGGACAGCTTGCCGCCGACCCGCTGCACTTCGCCTTTGAGGCGCAGGATTTCCTTGTCCAGGCGCGCCAGTTCCGCGGCCTTGTCGATCAGGCCCGCCATTGGCACCAGCACTTCCATCTCGCCAACCAGGGCGGTGGCCGACAGTGGCGCTTCTTCGCCGGCTGCCAGGACCGTCACCGATTCAAGCTTCGCCAGTTTCTTGAGCAGCGCCTCGTTTTCGTTGAGGCGGCGCAGGTCTTCGGCGCTGGCGTTCTTCAGGAACAGGGCCAGTGGCTTGCCCGGACCGATGTTCATTTCGGCGCGGATGTTACGCAGGCCGAGCATGAAGGTCTTGAGCCACTCGATGTCGTCTTCGGCCGCCGGATCGATGCGGCTTTCGTTGGCCACCGGCCAAGGTTGCAGCATGATCGTCTTGCCTTGGGCGCCTGCCAGCGGTGCGATGCGCTGCCAGATTTCCTCGGTGATGAACGGCATGAACGGGTGCGCCAGGCGCAGGGCCACTTCCAGCACGCGCACCAGGGTGCGACGGGTGCCGCGCTGGCGTTCGACCGGTGCGTTTTCGTCCCACAGCACAGGCTTGGACAGCTCCAGGTACCAGTCGCAATACTGGTTCCAGATGAATTCGTACAAGGCTTGTGCGGCCAGGTCGAAACGGAACTGGTCCAACTGGCGAGTCACTTCGGCTTCGGTGCGTTGCAGCTGCGAAATGATCCAGCGATCGGCAAGGGTCAGTTCAAAGGCTTCGCCGTTCTGGCCGCAGTCTTCTCCCTTATCCAGCACGTAGCGCGCGGCGTTCCAGATCTTGTTGCAGAAGTTGCGATAGCCTTCGACGCGGCCCATGTCGAACTTGATGTCGCGACCGGTGGACGCCAGCGAGCAGAAGGTGAAGCGCAGGGCGTCGGTGCCGTAGCTGGCGATGCCCTCGGCGAATTCTTCGCGGGTGGCTTTCTCGATCTGCTTCGCCAGTTTCGGCTGCATCAGGCCGGAGGTGCGTTTCTGCACCAGGGTTTCCAGGTCGATGCCGTCGATGATGTCCAGTGGGTCGAGGACGTTGCCCTTGGACTTGGACATCTTCTGGCCCTGGCCGTCGCGCACCAGGCCGTGGACGTAGACGGTCTTGAACGGCACTTGCGGCGTGCCGTCTTCGTTCTTCACCAGGTGCATGGTCAGCATGATCATCCGGGCGACCCAGAAGAAAATGATGTCGAAACCGGTGACCAGGACGTCGGTGGAGTGGAATTTCTTCAGGAACTCGGTCTGCTGCGGCCAGCCCAGTGTCGAGAAGGTCCACAGGCCCGAGCTGAACCAGGTGTCGAGGACGTCGTTGTCCTGCGCCAGGGCAACGTCCGGGCCGAGGTTGTGCTTGGCGCGGACTTCGGCTTCATCACGGCCGACATAGACCTTGCCCGACTCGTCGTACCAGGCCGGAATGCGATGGCCCCACCACAGCTGGCGGCTGATGCACCAATCCTGGATGTCGCGCATCCACGAGAAGTACATGTTTTCGTATTGCTTGGGGACGAACTGGATGCGGCCGTCTTCGACAGCGGCAATCGCAGGCTCGGCCAGCGGCTTGGTGGACACGTACCACTGGTCGGTCAACCAAGGTTCGATGATGGTGCCGGAGCGGTCGCCTTTCGGGACTTTCAGGGCGTGATCGTCGACGCTGACCAGCAGGCCGGCGGCATCGAACGCCGCGACGATCTGCTTGCGTGCTTCGAAGCGGTCCAGGCCGGCGTATTCGGCCGGGATCTGGCCGTCGAAGCTTTCGTTCAGCGTGCCGTCGAGGTTGAATGCCTGGGCTGCCGGCAATACGTTGGCGTTCTTGTCGAAGATGTTCAGCAGCGGCAGGTTGTGGCGCTTGCCGACTTCGTAGTCGTTGAAATCGTGGGCCGGGGTGATTTTCACGCAGCCGGTGCCGAATTCAGGGTCGCAGTAGTCGTCGCCGATGATCGGGATACGACGGCCAACCAGGGGCAGTTCGACGAACTTGCCGATCAGCGCCTGGTAGCGTTCATCGTTCGGGTTCACCGCCACGGCGGAGTCGCCCAGCATGGTTTCCGGACGCGTGGTGGCGACGATCAGGTAATCCTTGCCTTCGGCGGTCTTGGCGCCGTCGGCCAGTGGGTACTTCAGGTTCCACAGGAAACCTTTCTCGTCATGGTTCTCCACTTCGAGGTCGGAAATGGCCGTGTGCAACTTGGTGTCCCAGTTGACCAGGCGCTTGCCGCGATAGATCAGCCCGTCTTCATGCAGGCGCACGAAGGCTTCCTTCACCGCTTCCGAAAGACCGTCGTCCATGGTGAAGCGCTCGCGGCTCCAGTCCACGGACGAGCCGAGGCGACGGATCTGGCGGCTGATGTTGCCACCGGACTCGTCTTTCCATTCCCAGACTTTCTCGAGGAATTTTTCGCGCCCCAGGTCATGGCGACTCTGGCCCTGGCCTTCGAGGCGGCGCTCCACCAGCATCTGCGTGGCGATACCGGCGTGGTCGGTGCCCGGCTGCCACAAGGTGTTGCGACCTTGCATGCGGCGGAAACGGATCAGCGCGTCCATGATCGCGTTGTTGAAACCGTGGCCCATGTGCAGGCTGCCGGTGACGTTCGGCGGCGGGATCATGATGGTGTAGGAATCGCCCGCGCCTTGCGGAGCGAAATAATTCTCGGACTCCCAGGTGTTGTACCAGGAAGTTTCAATGGCGTGCGGCTGGTAGGTCTTATCCATGCGCGGCGGGACCCTATTGGCATTTATTCAGGAAAAGCCGGGAAGTATAGCGGGCGGGGCTGGTGCAAGCCACATGCAGCAAGCTGAATGCGGGTACAGTTGAACCCTGTGGGAGCGAGCCTGCTCGCGATGAGGCCATCACATTCAACATCCATGTTGATTGACAGACCGCTATCGCGAGCAGGCTCGCTCCCACAGGATGTTCACAATGAGGGAGAGGACGCTATTCGTACTGGCTCAGCAACCGCTCCATCCGCGCATCCAGCCGGCGCTTGATCTCGGTCTCGATGTGCGGGGCGAAGTCGTCGATGACGTCTTGCATGATCAACTGCGCGGCAGCGCGCAGTTCGCGGTCCAGGTGCAGCAGGGCGTCGGGCCCTTTGGCTTCGGTCTTGGCGGCAGGCTTGGGTTCCGGCTGGCCGTTGATCGGGTCGAACAGCAGGGGGATCTGTTCATCATGCACCGGCTCGTGCACGACCGTGTCGGTCAGCAGCGGCGGTTGCAGGTTGTCGTCGCCGAGCAGTTGGCGGATCGACTCGAGGTCATCCAGCAGGTGCGCGGGCTTTTGTGGCGGTTTTGGAGTGTCCATCGTAGGGCTCAGAGTCGCTGTAAACGGTGGTCTTGCAGAGGATAGCCCTGTTCGCGGTAGAAACGGAAACTCTCCCGCGCGGCTTGTCGGATGGCCGGGTCTTCGACCACCACTTCCGCCACACGGGCGAAGCGCTGGGCAAAGGCCGGTACTTTCAGGTCGAGGTTGACCAGCAGGTCCTGGTGCTGGCCGCAGTCATCCCCCAGCCCCAGCACGATCAACCCTTCGGGTTCGCTCTCGGCCGGGCCGTGGGGCACGAAGCTCTCGCCCTTGAAGGCCCACAGGCGTGCGTCCAGGTCCTCGCGCTGGGCGGCATCGCTGCAATGCAGGTAGATGCGGTGCCCCATGCGCCAGGCCTTTTCAACGAGCTTGCAGGCGAAATCCAGCCGCGCCGACGGATCGGCGCTGGGCAGGATATAGAAATCGACTTTGGTCATTGCGGTTCCTGAGCCGACGCTGACGCCACCCAAGGGCGACGCCAGCGACGGTCATTGGTGTCAGGCCTTGGCGCGGTCCAGCAGGTACTGGGTCAGCAGGGGCACCGGACGACCGGTGGCGCCCTTGTCCTTGCCGCCGCTGGTCCACGCCGTGCCAGCGATGTCCAGGTGTGCCCAGTTCAGGTTCTTGGTAAAACGCGACAGGAAGCAGGCAGCGGTGATGGCCCCGGCTTTCGGGCCGCCGATGTTGGCGATGTCGGCGAACGGGCTATCCAGTTGTTCCTGATACTCGTCGAACAGCGGCAACTGCCAGGCGCGGTCATCGGCCTGTTGGCCGGCGCTGAGCAGTTGGCCGATCAGCTCATCGTTATTGCCCAGCAGGCCCGAGGTGTGGGAGCCGAGGGCGACGATGCAGGCGCCGGTCAGGGTCGCGATGTCGATCACCGCTTGCGGCTTGAAGCGCTCGGAGTAGGTGAGGGCATCGCACAGCACCAGGCGGCCTTCGGCGTCGGTGTTGAGGATTTCCACGGTCTGACCGCTCATGGTGGTGACGATGTCGCCCGGACGCGAGGCGGTGCCGCTGGGCATGTTCTCGGCGCAGGCCAGGATGCACACCAGGTTGATCGGCAGTTGCAGTTCGAGCACGGCGCGCAGGGTGCCGAACACGCTCGCGGCGCCGCCCATGTCGTACTTCATCTCATCCATGCCCGCGCCCGGCTTGAGGCTGATGCCGCCGGTGTCGAAGGTGATGCCCTTGCCGACCAGTGCGTACGGCTTCTCGGATTTCTTGCCGCCGTTGTATTGCATCACGATCAGGCGTGGCGGCTGGGCGCTGCCCTGGCCGACGGAGTAGAACGAACCCATGCCCAGGTCCTTGATCTTCTTCTCGTCGAAGACTTCGACCTTCAGGCCCTTGAACTCCTTGCCCAGTGCCTTGGCTTGTTCGCCGAGGAATGTTGGGTGGCAGATGTTCGGCGGCAGGTTGCCCAGGTCGCGGGTGAACGCCATGCCGTTGGCAATCGCGGTGGCGTGGGTCACGGCGCGCTGGACTTCAGCCTGGGCGGCCTTGATGGTCAGCACGGTGATTTTTTTCAGGGCGCGGGGTTCGGCTTTCTGGCTCTTGAACTGGTCGAACTGGTATTTGCCGTCCACCAGGGTTTCGGCCAGCAAGCGGTTCTTGCCGTAGCTGTCGCGGCCCTTGATCACCAACTCGTCCAACGCCAGGGTGGCCTCAGCGCCGCCAAGGCCCTTGAGGGTGCCCAGCACGCCGGCAATGATTTTACGGAACGGACGATCGCCCAGTTCAGCGTCCTTGCCCACGCCCACCAGCAGCACGCGCTCGGCCTTGAGGTTGGGCAGGTTGTGCAGCAACAGGCTCTGGCCGACCTTGCCGGCCAGGTCGCCGCGCTTGAGTACGGCGCTGATGGCCCCGCCGCTCAGGGTGTCGAGCTGGGTGGCGACCACGCCGAGCTTGCGGTTTTCACCGACGGCGACGACCAGTGTGGCGGTTTTCAACGTTTCTGGGCTGACGCTTTTTACAACCAGTTCCATGTCCGGATCCCTGAGTCAATGGTCAAGAAGCCAGGCGCCGAGATGGTGGCGCGCTGAGCAACTGTCTTCTATATAAGAGAAGCGCCGGTACGTGCCGGCGACAAAGGCCGCAGTTTGAACCCCGGCGGCCGAGCCTGACAACCCTGGTAGCCGTTAACTTTTTGACTGTGAAGCGTCTGCTTAAAGCGTGCGCAGTGACAGGCGCCTCCAATCACAGGATAATGCGGCTCTTTTTTGGGCGGCTCGCTGCATGAGCTGGCTCGATACGTTTCTTGTTTGGCCGCCTTAGCCTGACAATCCTGGAGTGTCTGGTTTGATCGTCTTCCGTTATTTATCCCGTGAAGTCCTGCTGACCCTGAGCGCCGTCAGCGCCGTGCTGCTGGTCATCATCATGAGCGGGCGCTTCATCAAATACCTCGCCCAGGCGGCCTCCGGTGCCCTGGACCCGGGCTCGCTGTTCCTGATCATGGGGTTCCGCCTGCCGGGCTTCTTGCAATTGATCCTGCCGCTGGGGTTGTTCCTCGGCATCCTGCTGGCCTACGGGCGCTTGTACCTGGACAGCGAAATGACCGTGCTGTCGGCCACCGGCATGAGCCAACAGCGGCTGTTTCGCATGACCCTGTTCCCGGCCACGTTGGTGGCGCTGGTGGTGGCCTGGCTGAGTCTGAGCCTGGCACCCCAGGGCGCCAACCAGTTCCAGTTGCTGATCAACCAGCAGGACGCCATGACCGAGTTCGACACCCTGGTGCCAGGGCGTTTCCAGGCCCTGCGCGACGGTACGCGGGTGACCTACACCGAACAGCTCTCGGACGACCGGATCGACTTGGGCGGCGTCTTCATTACACAAAAGAACCTGTCTTCGGATACCAAGAAGGACCGTGGCATTTCCGTGCTGGTGGCCGAGAAGGGCCGGCAGGAAATCAACCCCGACGGCAACCGCTACCTGATCCTGGAAAACGGCTATCGCTATGACGGCAAGCCGGGGCAGGCCGATTACCGGGCCATCAAGTACGACACCTATGGCGTGCTGTTGCCCAAACCCGAGGTCAGCGACGAAGTCACTGATCGCGACGCGATGCCCACCGCCAGCCTGCTGGGTAACGACGACATTCGTGCCCGTACCGAGCTGCAATGGCGCCTGTCCTTGCCGCTGCTGGTGTTCATCGTGACCCTCATGGCGGTCCCGCTGTCGCGGGTCAACCCGCGCCAAGGGCGTTTCCTCAAGCTGCTGCCGGCGATTCTTCTCTATATGGCTTACCTGACCATCCTCATTTCCGCTCGCAGTGCGCTGGAGAAAGGCAAGATCCCGCCAGCCCTGGGCCTGTGGTGGGTGCACTCGATCTTCCTGGCCATAGGCCTGGGGTTGCTCTATTGGGAGCCACTACGCCTGAAGCTGGCCAGTCGTCGCAGCGCGCTGGAGGTGGCCCGTGGTTAAGCTCGATCGCTACATCGGCAGCAGCGTGTTCATGGCGATCCTCGCGGTACTGGGGATCATCCTCGGCCTGGCGACCCTGTTTGCCTTCATCGATGAAATGAGCGACGTCAGCGACACCTATACCCTGATGGACGTCATGAGCTACGTGCTGCTGACCGCGCCTCGGCGCCTGTACGACATGCTGCCGATGGCGGCGCTGATCGGCTGCCTGATCGGCCTGGGCAGCCTGGCCAGCAACAGCGAACTGACCATCATGCGCGCCGCCGGTGTGTCCATTGGTCGGATCGTCTGGGCGGTGATGAAGCCCATGCTGGTGTTGATGCTGGTGGGTGTGTTGATCGGCGAATACATCGCCCCAGCCACCGAAAATACTGCCCAGGCCAACCGTTCCCTGGCCCAGGGCGGCGGCGATGCGCAAAGCGCCAAGCACGGCCTGTGGCACCGCCAGGGCGACGAGTTCATCCACATCAACTCGGTCCAGCCCAACGGCATTCTCTACGGTGTGACCCGATATCGCTTCGACGACCAGCGGCACATGCTGTCGTCGAGTTTTGCCAAGCGGGCCAATTTCGCTGAGGACCACTGGCAACTGAGCGATGTCACTACCACCTTGTTCCATGACAAGCGCACCGAGGTGGTCGCCGCCCCGCAGGAGCGTTGGGACGTGTCGATCAGCCCGCAGCTGCTCAGCACCGTGGTGATGGCGCCTGAATCCCTGTCGATTACCGGCTTGTGGGGTTATATCCACTACCTGGCGGACCAGGGCTTGAATAATGGCCGCTACTGGCTGGCTTTTTGGGTCAAGGTGTTGCAACCGTTGGTCACCGCCGCCCTGGTGTTGATGGCGATTTCCTTCATTTTCGGCCCGCTGCGTTCGGTGACCCTTGGTCAGCGGGTGTTTACCGGCGTGCTGGTGGGCTTCACGTTCCGCATTGCCCAGGATTTGCTGGGGCCATCGAGCCTGGTGTTCGGCTTCTCGCCGCTGTTTGCGGTGCTGGTGCCGGCCGGTATCTGCGCGCTGGCCGGGCTCTGGCTGTTGCGTCGGGCCGGTTGATTGCTCGTGTAGCGAGGGGGCTGTGGGAGCAAGGCTGTGTGGGAGCAAGGCTTGCCCGCGATGAAGGCCCTGTGGTCTTTCATAGATCGAGGTGGCTGTTTCGCGAGCAAGCTTTGCTCCCACTTGCGCGGTGTATCAGGTACAATTCCCGGCTATTTTTCGGCGGGCTATGCCTGCAGCCTTTTTGAGTGTTGATCCGTGAGTGATTTGAGTCATATCCGCAATTTCTCCATCATCGCCCACATTGACCATGGCAAGTCGACGCTGGCCGATCGCTTCATCCAGATGTGCGGCGGCCTGGCCGAGCGTGAAATGGAAGCCCAGGTCCTGGACTCCATGGACCTGGAGCGTGAACGCGGGATCACCATCAAGGCCCACAGCGTTACCCTCTACTACAAGGCCCGCGACGGCATCACCTATCAGTTGAACTTCATCGATACCCCGGGCCACGTCGACTTCACCTATGAAGTCAGCCGGTCGCTGGCGGCCTGCGAAGGTGCGCTGCTGGTGGTCGATGCTGGTCAGGGCGTCGAAGCTCAATCGGTTGCCAACTGCTACACGGCCATCGAGCAGGGCCTGGAAGTCATGCCGGTGCTGAACAAGATCGACCTGCCCCAGGCCGATCCGGACCGCGTGAAGGAAGAAATCGAAAAAATCATCGGCATCGACGCCACCGACGCGGTCACCTGCAGTGCCAAGACCGGCCTGGGCGTGGACGAAGTGCTCGAGCGCCTGGTGCACACCATTCCCGCGCCGACCGGCAACATCGAGGATCCGCTGCAAGCGTTGATCATCGACTCCTGGTTCGACAACTACCTGGGCGTGGTTTCCCTGGTTCGCGTGCGCCATGGCCGCGTGAAGAAGGGCGACAAGATCCTGGTCAAGTCCACCGGCAAGATCCACCTGGTGGACAGCGTCGGTGTATTCAACCCGAAACACACCGCCACCGTAGACCTGAAGGCCGGTGAAGTGGGCTTCATCATCGCCGGCATCAAGGACATCCACGGGGCGCCGGTCGGCGACACCCTGACCTTGAGCTCCACCCCCGACGTCGATGTGCTGCCAGGCTTCAAACGCATCCAGCCGCAGGTCTATGCCGGCCTGTTCCCGGTCAGCTCCGACGACTTCGAGGATTTCCGCGAAGCCCTGCAAAAGCTGACCCTGAACGACTCGTCCCTGCAATACACCCCGGAAAGCTCCGATGCCCTGGGCTTCGGCTTCCGTTGCGGGTTCCTGGGCATGTTGCACATGGAAATCATCCAGGAGCGCCTGGAGCGCGAGTACGACCTGGACCTGATCACCACGGCGCCGACGGTTATTTTCGAGCTGTTGCTCAAGAACGGCGAAACCATCTACGTCGACAACCCGTCCAAGCTGCCGGACCTGTCGGCCATCGAAGACATGCGCGAGCCGATCGTGCGGGCCAACATCCTTGTGCCTCAGGAGCACCTGGGTAACGTCATTACCCTGTGCATCGAGAAGCGCGGCGTGCAGCACGACATGCTGTTCCTCGGCACGCAGGTCCAGGTGACCTACGACCTGCCGATGAACGAAGTGGTGCTGGACTTCTTCGACCGTCTCAAATCCACCAGTCGCGGCTATGCTTCGCTGGACTATCATTTCGATCGTTACCAATCGGCTAATCTGGTGAAGCTGGATGTGCTGATCAACGGTGAGAAAGTCGATGCCCTGGCATTGATCGTGCACCGTGACAACGCGCACTACAAAGGTCGTGCATTGACCGAGAAGATGAAGGAACTGATTCCGCGGCAGATGTTCGATGTGGCAATCCAGGCCGCCATTGGCGGGCAGATTGTGGCGCGTACAACCGTCAAGGCGCTCAGAAAGAACGTATTGGCCAAATGCTACGGTGGCGACGTCAGCCGTAAGCGCAAGCTGTTGGAAAAGCAGAAGGCCGGTAAAAAACGCATGAAGCAGGTCGGTAACGTGGAAATTCCACAAGAAGCCTTCCTTGCGGTGCTCAGGTTGGATAGTTAGGTCCTATGTCGCTAAATTTCCCGCTGTTGCTGGTTATCGCCGTGTTTGTCTGCGGCCTGTTGGCGTTGCTTGATCTGTTGTTCCTGGCGCCTCGGCGCCGGGCGGCCATTGCCTCTTATCAGGGCAGCGTCAGCCAGCCTGATGGTGTGGTGGTCGAAAGGCTCAACAAGGAACCGCTGCTGGTCGAGTACGGCAAGTCGTTCTTCCCGGTGCTGTTCATCGTGCTGGTGCTGCGCTCGTTCCTGGTGGAACCGTTCCAGATCCCGTCCGGCTCGATGAAGCCGACCCTGGACGTGGGTGATTTCATCCTGGTGAACAAGTTCTCCTACGGGATTCGCCTGCCAGTGATCGACAAGAAAGTCATCGAAGTCGGTGATCCGCAACGCGGCGATGTCATGGTGTTCCGCTTCCCGAGCGACCCGAACGTCAACTACATCAAGCGTGTTGTCGGCCTGCCGGGCGACACGGTCCGCTACACCGCCGACAAGCGCCTGTTCGTCAATGGCGAATCGGTGGCCGAACAGTTGCTCGGTTCCGAGCCGGGTACGCTGGGCAGTGCCGAGCTCTACCGGGAAAAACTCGGCGAGGCCGAACACCTGATCCGCAAGGAAATGAGTCGCTACCGCGCAACGCCGGACCGTTCATGGACCGTGCCGGCGGGGCACTATTTCATGATGGGCGACAACCGCGACAACTCCAACGACAGCCGTTACTGGGATGATCCGAACATTCCCAAGAACCTGCTGGGCATGGTCCCGGACCGGAACATCGTCGGCAAGGCCTTTGCGGTCTGGATGAGCTGGCCGGAACCCAAACTCAGTCACCTGCCGAATTTCTCGCGGGTTGGCCTGATCAAGTAATCACACACGGCGCTGTTGAACACAGCGCCGAATGCTTTTCTGGAGCCTGCGCAAGGTTGCCCGAAGGCATGAAGCCAACGATAGTCAGGACGTATTTTTGAACACAGCGTTAATTGTCCCAAGCCAACGGCGCCTTGCCGCCGTGGCGGTGGAATCCAGCCACGAACTCAGCGTGGGTAAACCGTGAGCGTTTCTCTAAGCCGTCTCGAGCGTCAGCTCGGTTACACCTTCAAGGACCAGGACCTGATGCTCCTGGCCCTCACTCACCGCAGTTTTGCCGGGCGCAACAACGAACGCCTGGAATTTCTCGGTGATGCCATCCTCAACTTCGTGGCCGGCGAGGCGCTGTTCGAGCGTTTCCCGCTGGCCCGCGAAGGCCAGTTGTCGCGTTTGCGCGCACGCTTGGTAAAAGGTGAGACCCTGGCCGTACTGGCCCGTGGTTTCGACCTGGGTGACTATCTGCGCCTGGGCTCCGGTGAGTTGAAAAGCGGCGGTTTCCGTCGCGAGTCGATCCTGGCCGATGCCCTGGAAGCGTTGATTGGCGCGATCTACCTGGACTCAGGCATGGAAATGGCGCGCGAACGCGTGCTGGCCTGGCTGACGTCCGAGATCGACAGCCTGACGCTGGTGGACACCAACAAGGATCCGAAGACCCGATTGCAGGAATTCCTGCAATCGCGCAGTTGCGAGCTACCGCGCTACGAAGTCGTGGATATCCAGGGTGAGCCGCATTGCCGTACCTTCTTCGTCGAATGCGAAGTGGTCCTATTGAATGAAAAAAGCCGGGGTCAGGGTGTGAGTCGTCGTATTGCCGAACAGGTAGCGGCCGCCGCAGCACTGATTGCCCTGGGTGTGGAGAATGGCAATGACTGATACAACCGTCACCCGCTGCGGCTATGTCGCCATTGTCGGTCGGCCGAACGTGGGCAAGTCCACGCTGCTGAACCACATCCTGGGCCAGAAGCTGGCGATCACCTCGCGCAAGCCCCAGACCACCCGCCACAACATGCTGGGCATCAAGACCGAAGGCGCCGTGCAGGCGATCTACGTCGACACCCCAGGCATGCACAAGGGCGGCGAAAAGGCCCTGAATCGCTACATGAACAAGACTGCCTCGGCGGCGTTGAAAGACGTCGACGTGGTGATCTTCGTGGTCGACCGCACCAAGTGGACCGAAGAAGACCAGATGGTCCTCGAACGCGTTCAGTACGTGACAGGTCCCTTGATCGTGGCGCTGAACAAGACCGATCGCATCGAAGACAAGGCTGAACTGATGCCGCACCTGACCTGGTTGCAGGAACAGTTGCCGAACGCCCAGATCATCCCGATCTCTGCCCAGCACGGCCATAACCTCGACGCGCTGGAGCGGGTGATTGCCGAACACCTGCCGGAAAACGATCATTTCTTCCCCGAAGACCAGATCACCGACCGCAGCAGCCGTTTCCTCGCCGCCGAGCTGGTGCGTGAGAAAATCATGCGTCAGATGGGTGCCGAGCTGCCCTACCAGATCACGGTCGAGATCGAAGAGTTCAAGCAACAGGGGAAGACCCTGCACATTCATGCCTTGATCCTCGTCGAACGTGACGGCCAGAAGAAAATCATCATTGGCGACAAGGGCGAGCGCATCAAGCGCATCGGCACCGAGGCGCGCAAGGACATGGAGCTGCTGTTCGACTCCAAGATCATGCTCAACCTGTGGGTCAAGGTGAAGGGCGGCTGGTCCGACGACGAGCGAGCGTTGCGTTCGTTGGGTTACGGCGACCTGTAATCGTTTACTTGAGTGTATGAATTCCACTGTGGGAGCGAGCCTGCTCGCGATAGCGGTCTGTCAGTCAACATCCCTGTTGAATATCAGTCCCTCATCGCGAGCAGGCTCGCTCCCACAGTGGGTTGTGGTTGTCAGTAAAACTGCGTTTACTCATTGAGAACTGCGATTCCCATGCCCCCAACCCAACCCACCGGCCAACCCGCCTACGTCCTCCACAGCCGCGCCTACCGCGAAAGCAGCGCCCTGGTGGACTTCCTCACGCCGCAAGGGCGGCTGCGGGCGGTGTTGCGTGGGGCGCGGGGCAAGGCCGGGACGTTGGCGCGGCCGTTCGTGCCGCTGGAAGTCGAGTTCCGTGGCCGGGGCGAGTTGAAAAATGTCGGGCGCATGGAAAGCAATGGCGTCGCGGCGTGGCTCAACGGTGAGGCGCTGTTCAGCGGCCTGTACCTCAATGAACTGCTGATCCGCCTGCTGCCCGCCGAAGATCCCCACCCGGCCGTCTTCGACCACTACGCCGCCACGCTACTGGCCCTGGCTGAAGGCCGGCCGCTGGAGCCGCTGTTGCGCTCCTTCGAATGGCGGCTGCTGGATGACCTGGGCTATGGCTTCGCCCTGAACACTGACCTGCACGGCGAACCCATCGCCGCCGATGGCCTGTACCGCTTGCAGGTGGATGCCGGCCTGGAGCAGGTCTACCTGTTGCAACCGGGGCTGTTCAACGGTGCCGAGCTGCTGGCCATGGCCGAAGCCGACTGGAGTGCGCCAGGCGCCTTGTCGGCAGCCAAGCGTCTGATGCGCCAGGCCCTGGCTGTGCATCTGGGCGGTCGGCCACTGGTCAGTCGCGAGTTGTTTCGCAAGCCCTGATCAACCCGTATGCTGTGGGCCGACCATTCGTCCATTCAGGAGCCTTTTCGTGAGCACCAGCAATCGCATTCTTCTCGGCGTGAACATCGACCATGTCGCCACCCTGCGCCAGGCCCGCGGTACCCGTTACCCGGACCCGGTCAAGGCCGCACTGGACGCGGAAGAGGCGGGCGCCGACGGCATCACCGTGCACCTGCGTGAAGACCGTCGCCACATCCAGGAGCGTGACGTGCTGCTGCTCAAGGATGTGCTGCAAACCCGCATGAACTTCGAAATGGGCGTGACCGAAGAAATGATGGCGTTCGCCGAACTCATCCGCCCGGCGCACATCTGCCTGGTGCCGGAGACGCGCCAGGAGCTGACCACCGAAGGCGGTCTCGACGTGGCGGGGCAGGAGGCGCGGATCAGCTTGGCAGTGGAGCGCCTGTCGAAGATCGGCGCCGAGGTGTCGCTGTTCATTGATGCCGACGAACGGCAGATCGAGGCGTCCAAGCGTGTTGGCGCGCCGGCCATCGAACTGCACACCGGTCGTTACGCCGATGCCGAGACCCCCACGGATGTGGCCGATGAGCTGCAGCGAGTAGCTGACGGCGTCGCCTTCGGCCTGGCCAAGGGCCTGATCGTCAACGCCGGCCATGGCCTGCACTACCACAACGTCGAAGCCGTCGCGGCCATCAAGGGCATCAACGAGCTGAACATCGGTCACGCGCTGGTGGCCCATGCGTTGTTCGTCGGGTTCAAGTCGGCGGTGGCGGAAATGAAAGCGCTGATCCTGGCTGCCACCAGACCCTGACCCGACCACCACATCCTGCGGGAGCTAGCCTGCGGGAGCCGGCCTGTGGGAGCAAAGCTTGCTCGCGATAGCGGACTGACAGTCAAACCGCTATCGCGAGCAAGCTTTGCTCCCACAGGCACCACATTAAGGAGTGTTTGTTCCCACAGGTCCCCCCCAGATTAAGGGGTGTGTCTGGCTGTCAGAGCTGCGGGGATTCCTGGTTAGGCTTGCTCTTGTCGACACCCGGCACGTGCAGGTTGCCCTCGGCCACCTGGTTGCCTTCAAGCTGTGGCTGCGTTACCCAGGTCAGGATGTCGTAGTAGCGACGGATGTTCGCCACGAAATGCACCGGCTCGCCGCCCCGGGCGTAGCCATAGCGGGTCTTGCTGTACCACTGTTTCTGCGACAGGCGCGGCAGGATCTTCTTCACATCCAGCCACTTGTTCGGGTTCAGCCCTTCCTTGGCCGCCAGTTTGCGGGCGTCGTCCAGGTGACCGCTGCCCACGTTATAGGCGGCGAGGGCGAACCAGGTGCGGTCGGGCTCCTGGATGCTTTCGTCCAGTTGGTCCTTCATGTAGGCCAGGTACTTGGCGCCGCCCATGATGCTCTGCTTCGGATCCAGGCGGTTGGACACACCCATGGCCTGGGCGGTGTTCTGGGTCAGCATCATCAGGCCGCGCACGCCGGTCTTGGACGTGACCGCCGGTTGCCACAGCGATTCCTGGTAGCCGATCGCGGCCAGCAGGCGCCAGTCGACTTTCTCTTTCTTGGCGTAGGCCTTGAAGTGTTGTTCGTATTTGGGCAGCCGTTGCTGCAAGTGTTGGGCGAAGGTGGTGGCACCCATGTAGCCGAGGACATCGACGTGCCCGTAATAACGGTCTTTCAGGCGCTGCAAGGTGCCGTTTTTCTGCACCTTGTCCAGGTAGCTGTTGATCTCGTTGAGCAGGCTGTTGTCCTCGCCGGGGGCGACCGCCCAACTCTGGCTGCGGGCATCGCCCAGGTCGAAAGCCACGCGCACATTGGGGAAGTACACCTGGTTCATCGCCACTTCGTTGGAGTCCACCAGGGTCAGGTCGATCTGGCCCTCGTCGACCATGCGCAGCAGGTCGACCACTTCGACTGCGTCGGATTCTTCGTATTCGATGCCCGGATACTGCTGTTTCAGCTGTGCCAGTTGTTCGGCGTGGGTACTGCCCTTGAGCACCATGATCTTCTTGCCGGCCAGGGCGGCGGCGTCGGTGGGGCGTGACTGGCCGTTGCGGTAGATGATCTGCGGGGTGACTTCCAGGTAGGAGCGGGAAAACCGCACCTGCTTCTTGCGCTGTTCGCTGCTGACCAGGCCCGCCGCCGCCAGTACCGGACCGTTGGGCTTGCCGATCTGGTTGAACAGGTCGTCGAGGTTGTCGGCGGTCTCGATCTTCAGCTCCACCCCCAAATCGTCGGCGAAGCGCTTCACCAGCTCGTATTCGAAGCCGGTTTCACCGTTACGATCCTCAAAGTAGGTGGCGGGGCTGTTTCGGGTAACCACCCGCAGCACGCCATCCTCCTTTACGCGCTCCAGTGTGTTGGGTTTCTCAACACAACCACTGAGCACCAGGAAGAGTCCGGTTGCGATCAGCCATTTGGCATATCGCGGACGCAAAGCCGTTGGGGAAAACATCTGCGCAGTATACGCAAACGGCCCCTACCGCCATATCTCGACAGCAAAAGGCCAGTCTGCTAGCCATTGCAAAACATGTCCGCAGCACCGGCCGGCCGGGGTGCGCAGGGCTTTGCGTCGCTGAAAAATAACTCTGCGAAAACCTTGGCGCGGGTGTCCAATACCGCCGTGCGCGCAAAGACCGACATTCGGCCAGCACTGCGCGTGCCGTTTCGGGTGCCGTTGCCGACGGTTTAGGCTAGAATGCACGGCCTCAAAGCACACCCCCTTCCCGAGGCTGTCCCGAAGATGTTGATCCTGCGCGGCGCTCCTGCCCTTTCTGCCTTTCGCCACAGCAAACTCCTTGAGCAACTGAGCCAGAAGGTTCCGGCTGTCAGTGGCTTGTATGCTGAATTCGCTCACTTCGCCGAAGTCACCGGCGGTTTGACCGGCGACGAACAGCAGGTGCTCGCGCGCCTTCTGAAGTACGGTCCCAGTGTTCCTGTCCAGGAGCCGGCCGGTCGCCTGTTCCTGGTACTGCCGCGTTTCGGCACCATTTCGCCGTGGTCGAGCAAGGCCAGCGACATCGCCCGCAACTGCGGCCTGGCGAAAATCCAGCGCCTGGAGCGCGGTATTGCCTTTTATGTCGCCGGTGAGTTCAGCGAGGCCGAGGCCCAACTGATCGCCGAAGGCCTGCATGACCGCATGACCCAGGTCGTGCTGGGCAACCTGGAGCAGGCCGCCGGCCTCTTCAGCCATGCCGCACCCAAGCCACTGACCGCCATCGACGTACTGGGCGGCGGCCGTGCCGCGCTGGAAAAAGCCAACGTCGAGCTGGGCCTGGCCCTGGCCGAAGACGAGATCGATTACCTGGTCAACGCCTTCCAGGGCTTGAAGCGCAACCCGCACGACATCGAACTGATGATGTTCGCCCAGGCCAACTCCGAGCACTGCCGCCACAAGATCTTCAACGCCAGTTGGGACATTGACGGCCAGGACCAGGAAAAAAGCCTGTTCGGCATGATCAAGAACACCTACCAGATGCACAACGAAGGTGTGCTGTCGGCCTACAAGGACAACGCGGCGGTGATCGTCGGCAACGTTGCCGGTCGCTTCTACCCGAACCCTGAGACCCACCAGTACGGTGCGGTCCAGGAGCCGGTGCACATCCTCATGAAGGTCGAGACCCACAACCACCCGACCGCGATTGCCCCGTTCCCGGGCGCGTCCACCGGTTCCGGTGGCGAGATCCGCGACGAAGGCGCCACAGGGCGCGGTGCCAAGCCCAAGGCCGGCCTGACCGGCTTCACCGTGTCGAACCTGCAGATCCCGGGCTTCGAACAGCCGTGGGAAAAGCCGTACGGCAAGCCTGAGCGCATCGTCAACGCCCTGGACATCATGATCGAAGGTCCCCTGGGGGGCGCGGCGTTCAACAACGAATTCGGCCGTCCGGCCCTGACCGGCTATTTCCGTACCTTCGAACAGTCCATCACCACCCCGCGTGGTGAGGAAGTCCGTGGTTACCACAAGCCGATCATGTTGGCGGGCGGCATGGGCAACATCCGCGCCGAACACGTGCAGAAAGGCGAGATCCTGGTCGGCTCCAAGCTGATCGTCCTCGGTGGCCCGGCCATGCTCATCGGCCTGGGCGGCGGCGCCGCTTCCTCCATGGCCACCGGCACCAGCTCGGCGGACCTGGACTTCGCTTCGGTCCAACGGGAAAACCCGGAAATGGAACGCCGTTGCCAGGAAGTCATCGACCGTTGCTGGCAGTTGGGTGAACACAACCCCATCAGCTTCATCCACGACGTCGGCGCGGGCGGTCTTTCCAACGCCTTCCCGGAACTGGTCAACGACGGTGGCCGTGGTGGCCGCTTCGAACTGCGCAACATTCCAAACGACGAGCCGGGCATGGCCCCGCACGAAATCTGGAGCAACGAATCCCAGGAACGTTACGTCCTGGCGGTCGGCCCGGCTGACTTCGAGCGCTTCAAGGCCATTTGCGAGCGCGAGCGCTGCCCGTTCGCGGTAGTGGGTGAAGCCACCGCCGAGCCGCAACTGACCGTCACCGACAGCCATTTCGGCAACAGCCCGGTGGACATGCCGCTGGAAGTGCTGCTGGGCAAGGCCCCGCGCATGCACCGTTCGGCCGTTCGGGAAGCGGAGCTGGGCGACGATTTCGATCCGTCGACACTCGATATCGCCGAGTCCATCGAGCGCGTGCTGCATCACCCGGCCGTGGCGAGCAAGAGCTTTTTGATCACCATCGGCGACCGCACCATCACCGGCCTTGTGGCCCGTGACCAGATGGTTGGCCCGTGGCAGGTGCCGGTGGCTGACGTAGCCGTGACCGCCACCAGCTTCGACGTCTACACCGGTGAAGCCATGGCGATGGGCGAGCGCACGCCGCTGGCACTGCTGGACGCCCCGGCGTCGGGCCGCATGGCGATCGGCGAGACCCTGACCAACATCGCGGCTTCGCGTATCGGCAAGATTTCCGACATCAAGCTGTCGGCCAACTGGATGTCCGCCGCCGGTCACCCAGGCGAAGATGCGCGCCTGTACGACACCGTCAAGGCTGTCGGCATGGAGCTGTGCCCTGAGCTGGGCATCACCATTCCAGTGGGCAAGGACTCCATGTCCATGGCCACGCGCTGGAACGACGAAGGCGTGGACAAGAGCGTGACCTCGCCGCTGTCGCTGATCGTGACGGGTTTCGCCCCGGTCACCGACATCCGCCAGACCCTGACCCCGCAACTGCGCATGGACAAGGGCACCACCGACCTGATCCTGATCGACCTGGGCCGTGGCCAGAACCGCATGGGCGCCTCGATCCTGGCCCAGGTGCATGGCCAGCTCGGCTCGCAAGCGCCGGACGTCGACGATGCCGAAGACCTGAAGGCGTTCTTCGCCGTCATCCAGGGTCTCAACGCCGACGGTCACCTGCTGGCTTACCACGACCGTTCCGACGGTGGTTTGCTGACCACTGTGGTGGAAATGGCCTTCGCCGGCCATTGCGGCCTGAGCCTGACCCTCGACAGCGTTGCCGAGTCCAAAGCCGAAATCCCGGCCATCCTGTTCAACGAAGAGTTGGGCGCGGTGATCCAGGTTCGCCAGGACGCCACTCCGGACATCCTCGCCCAGTTCAGCGCGGCTGGCCTGGCCGATTGCGTCTCGGTGATCGGCCAGCCGATCAACAACGCCCACATCAACATCACCTTCAATGGCGACACCGTCTTCGAAGGCCAGCGCAGCCTGTTGCAGCGCCAGTGGGCGGAAACCAGCTACCAGATCCAGCGCCTGCGCGACAACGCCGACTGCGCCGAGCAGGAATTCGACGCGCTGCTGGAAGAAGACAACCCGGGCCTGAGCGCCAAGCTCAGCTACGACGTCAACCACGACGTGGCCGCGCCCTACATCAAGAAAGGCATTCGCCCACAAGTGGCGGTCCTGCGCGAGCAGGGCGTCAACGGTCAGGTGGAGATGGCGGCGGCATTCGACCGCGCCGGCTTCAACGCGATCGACGTGCACATGAGCGATATCCTCGCCGGTCGTGTCGACCTGAACGACTTCAAGGGCATGGTCGCTTGCGGCGGTTTCTCCTACGGTGACGTGTTGGGTGCCGGTGAAGGCTGGGCCAAGTCGGCGTTGTTCAACAGCCGCGCCCGCGATGCGTTCCAGGGTTTCTTCGAACGCACCGACAGCTTCACCCTCGGTGTGTGCAACGGTTGCCAGATGATGTCCAACCTGCACGAGCTGATTCCGGGCAGCGAGTTCTGGCCGCACTTCGTGCGTAACCGTTCCGAGCAGTTCGAAGCGCGCGTGGCGATGGTCCAGGTCCAGGAGTCGAACTCGATCTTCCTGCAGGGCATGGCCGGTTCGCGCATGCCGATCGCCATCGCCCACGGCGAAGGCCATGCGGAATTCGAAAGCGAAGAAGCGCTGCTCGAAGCTGACCTGTCCGGTTGCGTGTCGCTGCGTTTTGTCGACAACCACGGCAAGGTCACCGAAACCTACCCGGCCAACCCGAACGGCTCGCCGCGCGGGATCACCGGCCTGACCAGCCGCGACGGCCGCGTCACGATCATGATGCCGCACCCGGAGCGTGTGTTCCGCGCGGTGCAGAACTCGTGGCGTTCGGACGACTGGAACGAAGACGCGCCATGGATGCGCATGTTCCGCAACGCCCGCGTCTGGGTGAACTAAGGCGGTGTACAAGCTCTGCTTCTTCGTCCCGGCCAGCCATCTGGACGTGGTCAAAAGCGCCGTATTCGCTGCCGGTGGCGGGCGAATCGGCGACTATGAGCACTGCGCCTGGCAAGTGTTGGGCCTGGGCCAGTTTCGCCCGTTGGACGGCAGCCAGCCGTTCATTGGCGAGGCGGGGCAGGTTGAACAGGTTGAGGAGTGGAAGGTGGAACTTGTCGTGGCCGATGAGTTGATCCGCCCAGTGGTGGAAGCTCTGAAGCACAGCCATCCCTACGAGACACCGGCGTATGAAGTGTGGCGGTTGGAGGATTTCTGATCTTCCCCGTTTAAATGAAAAACCCGCTGATTGGATCAGCGGGTTTTTTATTGTGGCGCGGTCTGTCAGATGTGTTGGGTATGTACAGGCCTCATCGCGAGCAAGCTCGCACCCGCAGTGGATTGATGTTGTTCACAAAACAGGTGATCGACACCGAACCCTGTGGGAGCGAGCTTGCTCGCGATGGCGTACTTTCAGGCAACGAAAACTCAGGCTTTGACACCCGCCTGACGACTCGGCACCACCGCCTCCAACGCCCGCCACAACCCCGGCGCTTTTTCCCCTAGCAACAAGTGCCACACACCATCCTCCAGCGCGCTGACCCCCTGGCAACCCAGCGCCTTGAGCTGGCTTTCCGACAACCCTTTGCCATCGGCCAGTTGCACGCGCAAACGGCTCATCGCCACGCAATCGAGCTGCACCACATTCCCGCCACCGCCCAGGGCCGCGAGCCATTGTTGCGCTTCGGCTTCGGAGACAACAGCCGGTGGGGCAGACGTGACCACGGCGGCCACGGGCGAGCCGGCTGGCCGTTCGGAAGAGGGCAACGCCAAACGGATTTCATCAGCGATGCTGTCGGCCATCGGCCCCACCACCACCTGCAGGCTGCCGCCATGGCCGGGGCGGACCAC
The DNA here is from genome assembly GCF_001425105.1 of Pseudomonas sp. Root401. Taxonomy (NCBI): domain Bacteria; kingdom Pseudomonadati; phylum Pseudomonadota; class Gammaproteobacteria; order Pseudomonadales; family Pseudomonadaceae; genus Pseudomonas; species Pseudomonas sp. Root401. Next base: position 82,774 of record NZ_LMDO01000009.1, read on the forward strand.
GGCCATGGCGCCGAGGGCCTTGAGCTGGGCGTCGGACGCCTTGTTGCGATCCATCAGGTCCAATCGCAGGCGCGTGGTGCAGGCGCCGAGGGTGATCAGGTTGTCAGCGCCGCCCAACGCTTGGATGTAGGCAGCGGCCCGCTGGTTTTCGGCGATGGCCGGTTTGTCGCCCGTCGGCACCTCTTCGCGCCCCGGCGTCTTCAGGTCGAAGCGACGGATGCAGAAGTCGAACACCAGGTAATAGATCGCCGCGTAGGCCAGGCCCACCGGGACGACCAGCCAGCCGTTAGTGGATTTGCCCCAGCCCAGGACCATGTCGATGAAACCGCCGGAGAAGGTAAAGCCCAAGTGGATGTTCAATAGGTTAGTCACCGCCATCGACAGGCCGGTGAGCAGCGCGTGAACCAGGTACAACAGCGGCGCAAGGAACATGAAGGCGAATTCGATCGGCTCGGTGACACCGGTCAGAAACGAGGTCAGCGCCATGGACAGCAGGATCCCGCCCATGACCTTACGCCGCTGGGGCAGGGCATTGCGGTACATCGCCAGGCACGCCGCGGGCAGGCCGAAGAGCATCACCGGGAACATGCCGGTCATGAACTGGCCGCCCTTGGGGTCGCCGGCGAAATAACGGGTCAGGTCCCCGGTGACCACCGCCCCGGTCGTCGGGTCGGTAAAGCTGCCGAAGATGAACCAGGCCATGTTGTTGAGGATGTGGTGCAAGCCGGTGACGATCAGCAACCGATTGAATACACCGAAGACGAACGCGCCGAAGCTGCCGCTGGCCATCAGCAGCTCGCCGAAGCTGTTGATGCCGTGCTGGATCGGCGGCCAGATCAGGCCGAACACGACGCCGAGACCGACGGCGCTGAAGCCGGTGACAATCGGCACGAAGCGCCGGCCGCCAAAGAACGCCAGGTACTCCGGCAGCTTGATGTCCTTGAAGCGGTTGTACAGCGCGCCGGCCAGCAGGCCACTGATGATCCCGGCGAGCATGCCCATGTTGATGCTGGCGTCGAGCACCTTCAGCGTGGCGATCATCACCAGGTAACCGATGGCCCCGGCCAGCCCCGCCGTGCCGTTGTTATCCCGGGCGAAACCCACAGAGATGCCGATGGCGAAGATCATTGGCAGGTTGGCGAAAATCGCTTCGCCGGCATCGTGGATGATCGCGATGTTCAACAGGTCCGTGTCACCCAGGCGCAGCAGCAGGCCGGCGATCGGCAGGATCGCGATGGGCAACATCAGCGCCCGGCCGAGGCGTTGCAGCCCTTCAATGAAATGCTGGTACATGGCGTCTCTCCTTTTATTGTTGTCCGACGTGGCTCAGCCCAGGGGCCAGTGTTGATGACAGGCCTGGCGCACGGCGGCGGCACTGGCCAGGTTCAGCAAATCGGTACTGACGCGGCGGCACTGGGCGGCATCGAGGTGACGCACGCGGTCCTTGATTTCGCCGACCTGCGGCGGGCTGACCGACAGCTCCCGTACGCCCAGGCCTATCAGCACCGGTGTGGCCAGGGGATCGGAAGCCAAGGCCCCGCACACGCCAACCCAGCGCCCATGCTTGGCGGCGCCAGCGCAGGTCTGGGCGATCAGTCGCAACAGCGCCGGGTGCAAGGCATCGACCCGGGCGGCGAGGCCGGCGTGGTCGCGGTCCATGGCGAGGGTGTACTGGGACAGGTCGTTGGTGCCAATGGACAGGAAGTCCGCGTGCTCGGCCAGTTGTTCGGCCAGCAGGGCAGCGGCTGGTACTTCGATCATCACCCCCAGTTGCGGGCGTTCTCTCAGGCCGAGTTCGGCGCCCAAGGCGTCGAGACGCTGGCGGATGTGCAGCAGTTCGTCGACCTCGGTAACCATCGGCAACAAAATCCGGCAGCGGTGCAGTGGGCGAGTCTGCAGCAGGGCTCGCAATTGCTGATCCAGCAGTTGCGGGCGCACCTGGGCCAGGCGAATGCCCCGCAGGCCGAGCACCGGGTTGGCTTCGGCCGGCAGCGGCAGGTAATCCAGTTGTTTGTCGCCACCGACGTCGATGGTGCGGATGATCACCGGCCTGTCGCCCATGGCGTCGAGCACGGCCTGATAGGCCTGGCGTTGCTCGTCGTCGTCGGGGGCGGTGTGGCGGTCGACGAAGAGAAACTCGGTGCGCAGCAAGCCAACGCCATCGGCACCGTTGGCGAAGGCCTGGCCGGCTTCGGTGCTGGAGGCGACGTTAGCGGCAACTTCAACCTCCACCCCATCGACGGTTCGCGCCAGCGTGTGAGCGAGGGTCTGTTGCTGGGCACGCAGGGCTGCGCGTCGGGTCTGTGCTTGCCGCACCTGCGCCAGGCGCTCGGCGGTTGGCGTGAGTTCGAGGCGGCCGCCGTCGGCGTCCAGCACCACCGATTGCCCCGGTGCCTGTGCAAGCAGTGCCTCGCCCAACGCCACCAGGCAGGGCAGGCCTTTGCCACGGGCCAGGATCGCCACGTGGGACGTCGCGCCGCCCTCGGCCATGCACACACCGGCCACGCCTTGGGCGCTGAGTTGCAACAGGACCGATGGGGTCAGTTCCTGCGCGACGACAATGGCGCCCGCCGGTACGTCGAATTGCCAGGCTTCCCCCAACAGCACCCGCAAGACCCGCTGGCGCAAGTCGTGCAAATCATTGGCACGCTCGGCCAGCAGCGTGCTTTGCAGTTGCCGCAGCACTTGGCACTGCACGTCGATGGAGCGGCTCCAAGCGTGGGGCGCGGCGCAACCTTGTTCGATCGACAGGTCGGCGGCGTCCAGCAGGACCGGATCTTCCAACAATGCCAGGTGGGCGCTGAAGATCGCTTGCTCATCGACGTGGCGCCGGGCCTTGGCGTTTTCCAGGGTCAATTGGATCTCGCGACTGACCTGCGCCAAGGCATCGCGAAGCCGTTGCCGTTGTTCTGCGACGTCGTGCCCCCCGACATCCTCGGGCAGCTGAATGCCTAACAGGCGAACCAGCGCTCCGCTGACCAGGCCGGGCGCGGCGCATACGCCCTGCAGCACACCGTCTTCGACGCTACGGCTGGGCGCCTTGGCCGGCGGTGCGTCGGCATGGGCCTCTTCGGCCAGGGCTGTGGATAACGTATTCAGCAGCGCTTGCAACGCCGCCTCGGCATCGCTGCCACGGCAACTGACATGCACTTCGGCCTGTTCGGTGATCGCCAGGCCCATCATGCCCATCATACTGTCGCAGGACGCCGATCGACCGCTGAAGTGCAGGTGCGAGCGACTCTTGAAGCCTTGGGCGGTCTGGCGAACCAAGGCGGCCGGCCGCGCGTGCAGGCCGCCTCGATGAGCGATACGGATCTGGCCGAACACTTCGATGCCGACGTCCGCTTCATCGTCGCGTGTTTCACCCGGTGTCTTGCTGACGATGTGCAGCAACGGCTCGCCGACCTTGACCCCTTTGAGGGTAATCGGCCGAGCCTGGAAGTGCTCGCCATTGGTGATGATCAGCAGGCTGACCAGGCTTTTGCAGCGCTGTGCCACGCTGTCCAGGTCATAACGCAGCAGCGCCTGGCCGTTGCTGACCCGCGTACCCTCCTTGACCAGCATGGAAAAGCCGTCGCCCTGCAATTCGACAGTGTCCAGCCCCAGATGCAGCAGCAGTTCGGCGCCGTTGTCGGCTCGCAGGGTTACGGCGTGGCCGGTGCGAGCGACGTGGATCACCTCGCCGTCACAGGGGGCGTAGAGGGTGTCGTTCAGTGGATCGATGGCGATCCCGTCGCCCATGGCGCCGCTGGCGAACACCGCGTCCGGGACGTTGGCGAGGGTGAGCACCGGCCCGCTGAGCGGGGCGCTGAGGGTCAGCTCTTTATTGTTGTTGGGCATGGGCTCGCTCTCTTTGAAATTTCGTTGACCTTGCGTTAAAGGACTGTCGGTTCAGTGGGTCCGGGTGACCTTGCTCAAGTGCCGTGGCTGGTCCGGGTCCAGGCCTCGGGTCTCAGCCAGGCTGGCGGCCATGCGGTAAAAGCTCTGGATCGCCAGGATCGGGTCCAGGGCCGGGTGTTCGGCGCGGGTCAGCGTCAGGTCGCGCTCGGCGATGTCATCGGGCGCGGCCAGTAGCACCCGGGCGCCGCGTTGGCGCATGTCGGCGGCCAGGCTCAACACACCGGCCTGCTCGGCGCCGCGCGGGGCGAACACCAGCAGCGGGTAATCTGCATCGATCAGTGCCATCGGCCCGTGGCGGACCTCGGCGCTGCTGAAGGCTTCGGCCTGGATCGCTGAGGTTTCCTTGAATTTGAGCGCCGCTTCCTGGGCGATGGCGAACCCGGCACCACGGCCGATGACCATCAAGCGCTGGCCGTCACGCAGGGCCTCGATGGCGGCGCTCCAATCCTGGCTCGCGGCATCGCGCAGGCCTTCGGGCAGCGCGGTGCCGGCTTTGAGCAATTCGGCATCGTCTTTCCAATGGGCCACCAGGCGCGCGCTGGCGCTGAGGGTGGCGATGAAACTCTTGGTGGCGGCGACACTGCTTTCGATGCCGGCGCACAGGGGTACGCTGAATTCACAGGCCGCCTCCAGCGGAGAGTCCTCGGCGTTGACCATCGCCACACTCAACGCGCCGCGCTTGCGCAGCAGGCGCAGGCTGTTCACCAGGTCCGGGCTTTGCCCCGACTGGGAGAATGCGAACGCTACCTGGCCGCTGACCTTCAACGGCGCCTGCTGCATGGTCACCACCGACATCGGCAACGACGCCACCGGCAACCCCAGTTGTTGCATGGTCAGGTAGGCAAAGTAGCTGGCGGCGTGGTCGGAGCTGCCACGGGCCACGGTCATCGCCACTTGCGGCGGTTGGCGGCGCAGGCGCCCGGCAATTTCCTGCAGGGCGGGGTCCAATAGCCGTAATTGGCGCTCGACGGCGGCGGACGAGGCCAGGGCCTCTTCAAGCATTTTGGAAGTCAATGGCTTCTCCTTCGACCATCACGTCGATCAGGTTCAGGGCACGATCAAGGCGCACACAGTCAGCCCAGGCGCCGGGTTGCAGGCGTCCGCGCTCGGGCAGGCCGAGGTAGTCGGCGGGGAATTGCGACAAGCGTTGCGAGGCTTCGGCGAGGGGCAGGCCGATCTTCACCAGGTTGCGCAGGGCCTGGTCCATGGTCAGGGTGCTGCCGGCCAGCGTGCCGTCGGCCAGGCGCACACCGCCCAGGCATTTGGTCACGGTGTGGCTGCCCAGCTTGTATTCGCCGTCGGGCATGCCGGCGGCGGCGGTGGAGTCGGTGACGCAATACAGGCACGGGATCGCACGCAAGGCCACGCGCATGGCACCGGGGTGCACGTGCAGCAAATCGGGAATCAACTCGGCATAGCGGGCATGGGCCAGCGCCGCGCCGACGATGCCCGGTTCGCGGTGATGCAACGGGCTCATGGCGTTGTACAAATGGGTGAAACTGCTGGCCCCGGCCGCCAGTGCCGCGACGCCTTCTTCGTAACTGCCCAGGGTATGGCCGATCTGCATGCGCACGCCCCGGGCGCTGAGCGCGCGAATCAAGGCGTCGTGCCCGGCGATTTCCGGTGCGATGGTAATCACTCGGATCGGTGCCAGGGCCAGGTAGGCCTCCACTTCGGCCATCAACGCGGTGTGGGCGAAATTCGGTTGGGCACCGAGTTTACCGGGGTTGATATAGGGGCCTTCCAAATGCACCCCCAGCACGCGTGCGCTGCCGCTGGGCCGCTGTTCGCAGAACTCACCGAGGGCCTTGAGCACGCTGGCGATTTCTTCGCTCGGCGCGGTCATGGTGGTGGCGAGCAGCGCCGTGGTGCCGAAGCGCACGTGGGTGCGGGCAATGGTTTCGAACGCTGGCGCGCCTTCCATGATGTCTTTGCCGCCACCGCCGTGCACATGCAGGTCGATGAAGCCGGGCAGCAGGTAGGGCAGGGCGTTGCTCGCCGGGTCGCAGGGCTGGCCTTCGACGGACACGACCTTGCCGTGTTCGTGGACCAGGCGGCCGCGTATCCAGCCGTTGGCGGTGAGGATGTTGTCTTCGGACATTGGGATTCTCTGGTCGTCTAGCGCCGCAGCTCTGCGACAAAGTCGTAGTAGTCGTTGCGGCAATAGGTGTCGGTGACTTCGATGGGCGTGTTGTCTTCCAGGTAGCCGACCCGGGTCATTAGTAGCATTGCGGTGCCGGGGGCGATGCCCACCAGGGCGGCGAACTCGTCCGAGGCGTTGATGGCCTGGATGTGTTGCAGGGCGCGCACCACCGGTTTGCCGATGCCATCGAGGAATTCATAAAGCGAATCGCCCACCGCCTGTGGCTTGGGAATGATTGATGCGGGCAGGGTGCTCATTTCGATGGCCATGACGGTGTCGTCGGCCTTGCGCAGCCGTTTGAGCCGGGCGACTTTGTCAGTGGGCGACAGGCCCAGGCGAATCAGTTCTTCGTGGGTTGGCGGGGTGATTTCCCGCTCCAGCCACTGGGAGCCGGGCACGAAGCCTTTGAGCCGGAGCATTTCGCTGAACCCGCTGAGGCGCGAGAGCGGTTGTTCGAGGCGCGGGGTGATGAACGTTCCCGAGCCTTGGTTGCGGCGGATCAGGCCTTGTTCGAACAGCACTTCCAGCGCTTTGCGGGCGGTGACCCGGGAAATGCCCAGTTGCTCGCTCAAGCTGCGTTCGGAGGGCATTGCTTGCTCGGCTTTCCACTGGCCGGCGTGGATGGCGGCTTCCAGGTTGCGGGCCAGTTGCAGGTAGAGCGGGGTGGGTTGGGTGTCGTCGGGGCGCAGGGCCAGGATGTCGTTCATGTGGTGTGTCCGATGCGGTTGTAGGAGTTTTCGCTCGGTGATGGGGGTTGAAGCTAATACCACTTGAATACCATGTCAACGCTGCTTTTTCGGGTTTGGCTAGTGTTTTCTGGGTGTTTATGAGGGTGGTTCTTTAAGTGGTATTAGGGTGGTGGTGATGTGGCGTTGAATTGCAACGTTGGACTGGGGTTTTTAAAGGTCAGTGGTATGCATGAAGGGCGGGTTTTGAAATTTGATATTTATTTTTTTGGTGAGCGGTAGTTCGTTTTATTTGGTCGGTGTGTATATCCGTTTCTGCGGTAACGGCTACTTAGGGTTCCGCCCAACGGCGGGTCACTTTTGAAAAGCCCGGAAGCCGGCCCAGTCAAAAGTAACCAAAACGCTTTTGCCCCACCACTCGGTGCCTCGCCTAGGCTCGGCATGCCTGAACGAAGGCATCGCTCCGTGGGCCGCCGCGAAGGGTCATCCATGGCCCAGCGCGGCTAACCCGGCATCCATGCCGGGTTGCCCACTGCGCAATACCTTCGTTCAGCCATCGTGGTTAACGGGGCGTCCGAGATCAAAAACAAAAGCGAGGCGGCCTGATAGCCGACCTGGTTCTTGGTGGGACCGCGTTTTTCCTGTTGGAGCGAGCCTGCTCACGATGGCGGTATTACAGTCGATGAGGATATTGAATGTACTGTCCCCTTCGCGAGCAGGCTCGCTCCCACAGTGACCCGTGCTCGGCCAGTCGATCGTTCCCACGCTCCCGCGTGGGAACGCCGCCAGGGACGCTCCGCGTTCCGATTCTGAAAGGTGACGCAGAGCGTCACGGGATGCATTCCCACGCAGAGCGTGGGAACGATCATGGAATGTAAGCAAGGCGGTCTGACAGCGGGCCTGGTTTCAGGTCAAACGCGTTCCCCTGTGGGAGCGGGCTTGCTCGCGAAGGTGGCACTTCAGTCAATGAAGATCTTGGATGTGCTGGCCTCTTCGCGAGCAAGCCTGCTCCCACAGGGGCGCTGCGGTGTACGTAAATTTTGTGTCCATTGAAAGTCCAATGTGGGAGCGAGCTTGCTCGCGATAGCGGTAGTTCAGTTACCCAGATTTGGATTGGCTACCGTCATCGCGAGCAAGCTCGCTCCCACAGGATAAACGCGGTCCTACCAAGAGCCAGGTCGGCTCTCAGGCCGCCTCGGGGAGGACGTTGATCTCGGACGCCCTGTTAACCACGCTGGCCGAACGCAGGCATTGTGGAGTGGGCATCCCGGCATGGATGCCGGGATAGCCGCGCTGGGCCATGGATGGCCCTTCGCGGCGGCGTGGTGGGGCAAAAGCGTTTTGCTTACTTTTGACTGGGCCGGCTTCCGGGCTTCTCAAAAGTGAGCCGCCGTCAGGGCGGAACCCTAAGTCGCCGTTACCGCAGCAATGGATATGTACCCAATTCAATCAAAAAAAGCCTATCTGGAATTTTGTCTGAAACATCCATGATCAAGTGGACGGTCTGTCAGACGCACCGAAGTTTCCGACATGTTTTTAAGGTTGTCCCTCGGAAGCAAGGGCTCTAGCCTTTGGGTGTCGCTGCCAATTCAGCGACCGGGTTTGACCGTCCGAAAAAAATCAAGGGGCAACAGGCCCGGACGTTTTGTCCTGGGCTCCATTAATTTAAAGGAGCTTCAATTGAAAAATAATTCTGACATGCCAAAACCCGCCTCCACCTTCCCCTACGGCGACTACGCCCCCGACAAGCTGAAAGAAGCCGCCGACCGCGCGATGGACCATTACCTCAAGCCCGACAACAGCGAACCAGCCCCCCAACCCTCGGTGCAGTTGTTCAGCGTATCGGACAACGTTGACACCGAAACCTTACTAGCCAACCTCAGTGAAACCCTGGCCTCGGCCAATGCAGTGCTCAGCGACCTCCTGTTTGACTTGGACGGTTCGCGGCGGCATGTGGCGTTGGGCGTGGCGCAGATGATCGAGCTGGGAACGTTGTTGGCGAACAAGGCCTTGGACCGGGTAGAGCTTCGGACTTGATGCCACGTAACCTGTGGTGAGGGAGCAATCTCGCGCGGGGCTCTGTAGGAGCTGGCGAAGCCTGCGATCTTTTGATCTTTCGCTTGAGACTCAAGTGTCTGGGGCAAGATCGCAGCCTCGTTGCACTCGACAGCTCCTACAGGCGCAGCCTAGCGGGGACTCCCTCGCCACAAGAAGCTCCTGCCGCTGGAGGGGGAGGCGCTACGGCCGAATCTCGATCATCGTGCCATCCGGCACCAGGTTCCACACCTCGCGCATATCCACATTGCGCATGGCGATGCAGCCGTCGGTCCAGTCCAGCGTATGGAACAACTGCTCAGGGTTCTCTTCCGAATCCGGCGTGCCGTGGATCATGATCATGCCCCCCGGCTCAACGCCTTCACGGCGGGCGCGGGCGGCGTCGCTGATGTTGGGGTAGGAAATGTGCATCGACAGATAGAACCGGTCGCTGGTCTTGCGCCAGTCCAGCCAATAGAAGCCTTCAGGGGTGCGCTTGTCGCCCTCGATCAGCTTGGGGCCCTTCTTGGCGCCCTTGCCCAGGGAAATGCGATAGGTTTTGAGCGGCTTGCCGTCGTTGATCAATTGCAATTGATGGGCGGACTTGAGCACCAGCACTTTTTCGATGACCTTGCCGTTGTAGGTTCCCACCGCAGAGGCCTGGGACATCGCAGTGAACGACAAGCAGAACAAGACAAGCAACCAGCGCATTGAAACGATATCCCTAGAGGTGTTGTGGCTATATTGGTTTTTCAAGTATTGGCAGGCTGAGCCAGCGGTGGGATCGATTCGGATCGCACAGGGTAATCCTCGATGCGTCGATCCGCGTAGAAATACTCCAGGGTACGGCCCACCGTGCGGAAAGCCAGTTCGTCCCAGGGAATGTCCGCTTCTTCGAACAGCTTCACCTCCAGGCTCTCGGGCCCGGCGGCGAAATCCTCATCCACCAGTTCGGCGCGGAAGAATACATGTACCTGGCTGATATGCGGTACGTCAATCAGCGTATAGATGTTCAGATTTCGCACCCGGGCGCAGGCTTCTTCGGCGGTTTCGCGCACGGCGGCCTGTTCGACCGTTTCGCCGTTCTCCATGAAGCCCGCCGGCAGCGTCCAGTAACCGCGCCGCGGCTCGATGGCGCGCCGGCACAACAGGACTTTACTGCCCCAGGTCGGTACGCAACCGGCCACGATGTTGGGGTTCTGGTAATGGATGGTGTGGCAGGTGTCGCAAACAAAACGCAGGCGCGAGTCGCCTTCGGGTATGCGCTGGGTCACCGGGTTACCGCACTGGCTGCAGAATTTCATGCTTGGATTCCTGAATGCTGCGCCTATCTTGGCGGCGCGGGCCGGTGTCGGCAAGTTGTCGTTTCGCGACACGACGCGGTGCGGGGGTTGGGCCGCTTGAACGATTGGTGCATGATGCAAGGTAGCGAATAAATCGAGAAGTCTCATGCTGGACGAGCTACTGCATCGAGTAAGCAACCATACCCCGCACGATCTGCAGGCTGACCAACGTTTCCCTGAAGCCGCGGTGCTGGTGCCGATTACCCGCAGCGATGAACCGGAACTGGTACTGACCCTGCGCGCCAGCGGGCTCTCGACCCATGGCGGCGAGGTGGCGTTCCCCGGCGGGCGCCGCGACCCGGAAGACCCGGACCTGATCTTCACCGCCCTGCGCGAAGCCGAGGAAGAAATCGGCCTGCCGCCCGGCCTGGTGGAAGTGATCGGCCCCCTCAGCCCGCTGATCTCGTTGCACGGCATCAAGGTCACGCCGTATGTCGGAGTGATTCCGGACTACGTCGAATACCAGGCCAACGATGCCGAGATCGCTGCGGTGTTCAGCGTACCGCTGGAGTTTTTCCGCAAGGATCCGCGCGAACACACGCACCGGATCGATTACCAGGGCCGCAGTTGGTACGTGCCCAGCTATCGGTTTGGCGAATTCAAGATCTGGGGCCTGACGGCGATCATGGTCGTGGAGTTGGTCAACCTGCTGTACGACGCCGAAATCGACCTGCACAAACCGCCCAAGAGTTTCATTAATACCTGACGCCCCGAGGACTCTCATGAAATACCGCCTGGGCGATGCCCGTGTCGAAACCCACCCACAGAGCTGGGTCGCGCCCAACGCCACGCTGGTGGGCAAGGTCCGCCTCGAAGAGGGCGCCAATGTCTGGTTCAACGCCGTGCTGCGCGGTGACAACGAACTGATCCTGATCGGCAAGAACAGCAACGTGCAGGACGGCACGGTGATGCACACCGACATGGGCTATCCGCTGACCATCGGCACTGGCGTGACCATCGGCCACAACGCCATGCTCCATGGCTGTACGGTGGGCGACTACAGCCTTATCGGCATCAACGCGGTGATTCTCAACGGCGCGAAGATCGGCAAGAACTGCATCATCGGCGCCAACTCGCTGATCGGTGAAGGCAAGGAGATTCCCGACGGCTCGCTGGTGATGGGCTCGCCCGGCAAGGTGGTGCGTGAACTGACCGAGGCCCAGAAGAAAATGCTCGAGGCCAGCGCGGCGCACTACGTGCACAATTCCCAGCGCTACGCCCGCGACCTGATCGAGCAGGAACAATGAGCGCCCCTGAACGCCCGGTGCCTTCGCCTTGCGTGAACATCTGTGCACTGGACGATGACGACATCTGCACCGGTTGCCAGCGCACCGTGGCGGAGATCACCCGTTGGAGCCGGATGGACAACGATGAGCGGCGCAGTGTGTTGGCGCTGTGTCATGAACGGGCCAAGGCCAGTGGGTTGGTGTGGATGTTGCCGGCAAGGCGCTGATGCCGGATATGGAACACAATCCCCTGTGGGACACCTATCTGTGGGAGCAAAGCTTGCTCGCGATGCAGGCRCCSTGGTCTTCAGGTAAACCGCGTGATCTTCATCGCGGGCAAGCCTTGCTCCCRCAGGTTTGGCTCACACAGCCATGTGCTCTGAGTGGGCCTCTACGATGAACACCCGTGATAACCCGGGTTCTGTGGGAGCAAAGCTTGCTCGCGATGCAGGCRCCGTGGTYTYCAGRTRRACCGCGTGATCTTCATCGCGGGCAAGCCTTGCTCCCACAGGTTTGRCTCACACMGCYATGTGCTCTGCAGGCCTCTATTTCAACGATGCCAACCGATTCAACCCCACCACCCCCAGCGCAATCGCGATAAACCCCAGCAATATCCCCCCGGCATTGATGAGCACCTGTGGATAACCCAGGTTCGCCACATCGATGAAAGGGTAGGGGTAGGCCGCCAATAACTCCCCGCGCAGCAGGACATAGGCGAAATACACCAAGGGGTAGATCACCCAAAGCCCGATGTGGCCCAGGCGCAAGCTGCCTTTGGGTACCCACAGCCACCAATAGGCGATGTACAGCAAGGGCACCACGTCGTGCAGTAGCTCGTCGGCCACGACCTGCCAGCCTTCGGGTTGCCAGAGGTGGCGCAGCAGCAGGTTGTAGGCCAGGCTGACCAGGGCGATGCTCACGGCGACGCCGCTGCGCACGCTGGGGAGCAGGAACCAGCGCCGGGCCGCGGACTCGCGAGGAGTCAGTTCCCAGGTCAGCACCACGGCCACCAGGGTGTTGGTCAGGACCGTGAAAAAACTGAAAAAACTCACCAGGCCGCCCAGCAGGCTCGCGTCCAGTTTCCAGCGACCCAGCAGGATCAGATACAGCTGGATGCTCAATCCCACCCAGCCCAGCAGTGCCGTCACGCAGACAAAACGCTGTCGCAGCGTGAGGTGGCGACCCTGATCACGTCCCACGGCTCAGACCGGCCGTTTAGTGCGCATCAACTTGATGTACAGGCGCTCGACCTTCTCCCGCGCCCAAGGCGTCTTGCGCAGGAAAGTCAGGCTCGACTTGATGCTCGGGTCGCTCTTGAAGCAACGGATGTCGATGCGTTCGGCCAGGCCCGACCATTCATAGTGCTGCACGAGGGCGTTGAGGATCTGCTCCAGCGTCACGCCGTGCAGCGGGTTGTTGTTGGGTTCGGTCATGGGAGGCCTTCGCGCTAAAGGTGTAAAGCCGCGCACCTTAGCCGAGGTGCCCCTTTGGTGGAAGCATAGCCTTCATCATCGCCGCCAGCGCCAGGCGCACTGTTACCGAATCCGAGATGATTCATGTCAACAAAAGCCCTTTCTCTATTGAGAACAGGACATTATCCTTGCGCCGCCTGCTGAAACGCTTCTTCTGTTGTGCCGAAGCCTCTGCGTCCAGCTTATTCCCACTAAACGATCTGATGAATGCCCAATGTCCTGACCCTGAAAGACAGCGCTGTCTCGTTGACTTCCTGTGGGAGCGAGCTTGCTCGCGATAGCCATTGCACATTCAACATCGAAGCCAACTGACACGCCGCCATCGCGAGCAAGCTCGCTCCCACAAGGGATCGCGGCAACAGAATTTGCCTTTTTTCAACTGAACCATGCCCCCGCAAGATCGTCATCTACAGTGACTACTTGCGCGGGACTCCTTAAAACGTCACGGAGAAACACACTATGAGCACTGAGGGTGCTTTGAGTCGAAGCCGTCTGCTACCGAGTTTGCTCGGCATTCTGCTTCTATTGATGGGCCTGGTCCTGTTGGCCGGGGGAGTCAAGCTGAGCACGCTTGGCGGCTCGTTGTATTACCTGCTGGCCGGTATCGGCCTGGCGCTGACCGGCGTGTTGCTGATCATGGCCCGTCGCGCGGCCCTGGGCCTGTACGCGCTGGTGCTGTTCGCCAGTACCGTGTGGGCCTTGTGGGAAGTGGGCCTGGACTGGTGGCAACTGGTGCCGCGCCTGGCGATGCTGTTTGCCTTGGGCATCGTCATGTTGCTGCCGTGGTTCCGCCGCCCGCTGTTGACCGCCGATGCCTCGGCCACGGGAACCCGCGCATTGGGCGCCGCCGTGGTCATCGCCGGTGTTGCCGCGCTCGCCAGCCAGTTCACCAACCCGGGTGAGATCAAGGGCCAACTGGACCGCGACAGCGTGCCGGGCATGACCAACACCGCACCGGCCATGCCGGACGGCGATTGGAACTCCTACGGGCGCAGTGCCCATGGCGACCGCTATTCGCCGCTGGCACAGATCACCCCCGAGAACGTCAGCAAACTGGTGCCGGCCTGGACCTATCGCACCGGCGACCTGCCAGGGCCGAACGATCCGGGTGAAACCACTGCCGAAAACACCCCGCTGAAGGCCAACGGCATGCTCTACGTGTGCACGCCTCACAGCCAGGTGATCGCCCTGGAGCCTGAAACCGGCAAGGAAATCTGGCGTTTCGATCCGAAGCTTTCCACGCAAAAAGCGGAAAACTTCAAGGGTTGGGCCCACATGACCTGCCGTGGCGTGACCTATCACGATGACGCCGCGTACGCCTCTGCCGAGCAGAGCCCGACCGGCGCCGCCAGCACCACGCCGGCCAGTAGCGTATGCCCGCGGCGGATCTTCCTGCCGACCGCCGACACCCGTCTGATCGCCCTCAACGCCGACACCGGCAAGATGTGCGAAGACTTCGGCGACAAGGGCCAGGTCGACCTGACCGCCAACATCGGTGGCTTCACGGCCGGCGGTTACTACTCCACGTCGCCACCGGCGGTCACCCAGAACCTGGTGGTGATCGGCGGCCACGTCACCGATAACGTCTCCACCGACGAGCCAAGCGGCGTCATCCGTGCCTACGACGTACACACCGGCAAGCTGGTGTGGAACTGGGACAGCGGCAACCCGGACGACACCACGCCGATTGCCGAGGGCAAGACCTACACCCGCAATTCGCCGAACATGTGGTCCATGTTCAGCGTCGATGAAAAACTCGGCATGCTCTACCTGCCGATGGGCAACCAGACCCCCGACCAGTTCGGTGGTTTCCGTACCCCGGAATCGGAAAAATACGCCGCTGGCCTGACCGCCCTGGACATCGCTACCGGCAAGGTGCGCTGGTACTTCCAGTTCACCCATCACGACCTGTGGGACATGGACGTCGGCGGTCAACCGACCCTGATGGACCTGAAGACCGCCGATGGCGTGAAACCCGCTGTATTGGCGTCGACCAAGCAGGGCAGCATCTACGTGCTGGACCGCAGCAATGGCCAGCCGATCGTGCCGATCAAGGAAATCCCGGTGCCGCAAGGCGCGGTGGAAGGTGACCACACTTCGCCGACCCAACCGATGTCCGACCTGAACTTCGTGCCGCCGGTCCTCAAGGAAAGCGACATGTGGGGCGTGACCCCGTTCGACCAGATGCTCTGCCGGATCGACTTCAAGTCGCTGCGTTATGACGGCATGTTCACGCCGCCGTCGCTGCAAGGCTCGATCGTCTACCCAGGCAACTTCGGCGTGTTCGACTGGGGCGGCATTTCGGTGGACCCGGTGCGCCAGATCGCCTTCGTCAACCCAAGCTACATGGCGTTCAAGTCGAAGCTGGTGCCAGCGGCCGAAGTGGCTGGCGGCCCGGGGCGCAAGAGCGAAACCGAAGGCGTGCAGCCGAACAAGGGCGCGCCGTATGGTGTGATCCTCGAAGCGCTGCTCTCGCCAATGGGCCTGCCTTGCCAGGCGCCTGCGTGGGGTTATGTCGCGGCCGTGGACCTGACCACCAACAAGACCCTGTGGAAGCACAAGAACGGCACCGTGCGCGACAGCTCGCCGGTACCGATTCCGCTGAGCATGGGCGTCCCGAGCCTGGGTGGCCCCTTCACCACCGCCAGCGGCCTGGCGTTCCTGAGCGGCACCCTCGACCAGTACCTGCGTGCCTATGACGTGAAGAACGGCAAGCAGCTGTGGGAGGGCCGCCTGCCCGCCGGCGCCCAGACCACGCCGATGACCTACACCGGCAAGGACGGCAAGCAATACGTGCTGGTTGTTGCCGGTGGCCACGGTTCCCTGGGCACCAAGCAGGGCGATTATGTGATTGCCTACAAACTGCCGGATTAAGGCCAACCTGCGCTCATGAAAAAGGCGACACCCTTGCGGGTGTCGCCTTTTTCTTTAGCCCTGCTGGACTGTGTAGGAGCTGTCGAGCGAAGCGAGGCTGCGATCTTTTGATCTTTCGCTTGAGATTTAAGTGTCTAGGGAAAGATCGCAGCCTCGTTGCACTCGACAGCTCCTACAGGGGCCAAGCTACTCAGGTTTTACAACTCGATCTTGACGGCCTGGGAAGCGCGGGTCGCCTTGGCGCGGGCGGCTTCGATGGATTCGTCGCGGGCCAGGGCCACGCCCAGGCGGCGCTGGCCATTGACTTCCGGTTTGCCGAACAGGCGCAGGGCGGTGTCCGGTTCGCTCAGGGCCGCGCCCAGGTTGGCGAAAGCGGTCTGGGTCGATTGGCCTTCCACCAGGATCACCGCCGAGGCCGAAGGGCCGAACTGACGGATCAGTGGGATCGGCAGGCCGAGAATGGCGCGGGCATGTAGGGCGAACTGCGACAGGTCCTGGGAGATCAGCGTCACCAGGCCGGTGTCGTGTGGGCGCGGCGAGACTTCGCTGAACCACACCTGGTCACCCTTGATGAACAGCTCGACACCAAACAGGCCGCGACCACCCAGGGCCTCGGTCACTGCCTTGGCGACGCGCTCGGATTCGGCCAGGGCCACCGGGCTCATGGCTTGTGGCTGCCAGGATTCCTGATAGTCGCCCTTTTCCTGACGGTGGCCGACCGGTGCGCAGAAGGTGGTGCCGCCGACGTGGCGCACGGTGAGCAAGGTGATTTCGTAGTCGAAATCGATGAACCCTTCGATGATCACCCGGCCCTTGCCGGCACGGCCGCCTTCCTGGGCGTAGTCCCAGGCTTTTTGCACGTCATCGGTACCGCGCAGCAGGCTCTGGCCCTTGCCCGAAGAACTCATCACCGGCTTGACCACGCAGGGGAAACCCAGGGTTTCCACGGCCTTGCGGTAGTCTTCCACGGTGTCGGCGAAAAAGTACGGCGAGGTCGGCAGGCCCAGTTCTTCGGCGGCCAGGCGACGAATGCCTTCACGGTTCATGGTCAACTGCGCGGCACGGGCGGTGGGGATCACGGTGAAGCCTTCGGCTTCCAGTTCCACCAGGGTGGCGGTGGCGATGGCTTCGATTTCCGGCACGATGAAATGCGGCTTCTCGGCCTCGATCACCGCACGCAGGGCAGCACCGTCGAGCATGTTGATCACATGGCTGCGGTGGGCCACTTGCATGGCCGGCGCGTTGGCGTAGCGGTCCACGGCAATCACCTCGACGCCCAGGCGCTGCAGTTCGATTACCACTTCCTTGCCCAGCTCACCGCTGCCACACAACAAAACGCGGGTCGCGGTGGGCGACAATGGGGTTCCGATACGGGTCATCTGAAGGTCCTCAAACAGGAGCGGATCATCGCGGGTTGCGCGCCGGGCGAGCTTCCCATGGGAGAAAGCGCGGCATTTTACATGAACCGCCCGGCGATGGCCTGTTTGCGTGAACGCCAGGCCATGATCAGCCAGACGGCCGTGACCCCGGCGAACTTCGAGAGCAGGGCGGTGATCACCACGGCGGGCGTCAGGGCGTCGATCAGGCCGAAGAAGATGAACGTGTCCAGGGGAATGCTCAGGGCCGAACTGATCCACAACCGGTCATGGAGCGGGCGCTTGGTGATGGTGAACACCAGCCAGTCGATGCACTCGGACACCGCGAACGCCGTGGCACTCGCCAGGGCGATGGTCGGGTCCGAGGTGACATAGGACAACACCAGCGCCACCAGCATCGCCGCGATGGCGCCGTGGCCGAAGCGGGTCTGCACCATGTCCCGCAGGATAAACACCAGGCCGCCCCAGGCCGACCAGATAATGTCCAGGTGCGGTGCGGCGGAAAACGCGAAGTTGATCAGCACGACACTGCTGATGTAGGCGAGCAGGAAAAGCATGGGGCGGGGTACCTAGTGGTGACGGATAAAGTATTAAAGGGCAGCGATAGCCCTGTGGCGAGGGAGCTTGCTCCCGCTGGGCTCTGTAGGAGCTGGCGAAGCCTGCGATCTTTTGATCCTGAGCTTTCGCTTGCGACTCAATTGCCTGGGACAAGATCGCAGCCTCGTTGCACTCGACAGCTCCTACAGCCGCCGTCAGTCCCTCAATCTTCCTCACTGTCATCCAGCTTCCAATACCCCACCGCCTTCACGAAATCCTCATCCAGGCCTTTCTCCTCCAGCAAGACCTTGCGAATCTGCCGCGACACCTTGCTTTCGGTCGCGACCCAGGCGTATAGCTTGCCGCCGGGCATTTCCAGCTGCTGCACGGTTCGCAGCAGGTTGTCCTGGCGGCCTTCGCGCAGCACCCAGATCACCTGCACCTGCGCCGGGCTTTGGAGCACTTGCTGTTCGGCGCCGTTCTCCACTTCCACCACCACCAGGGCACGCCTGTTGGGCTCCAGGCCTTCGAGGCGGCGGGCGATGGCGGGCAGGGCGGTTTCGTCGCCGATCAGCAGGAAGCTGTCGAAGATGTCCGGCACGATCATCGAGCCCCGGGGCCCGGCAATGTTGAGGTATTGCCCTGGCGCCGCCTGGGCCGCCCAGGTAGATGCCGGGCCGTCGCCGTGAAGCACGAAATCGATGTCCAGCTCCAGGGTGTCCAGGTCATAGCGGCGCGGGGTGTAGTCGCGCATCTCGGGCATCGGGCCCTGGGCCTTGCCGGCGCTGGGGTTGAAATTTTCCAGGGCGGCATGCTCCTCGGCGTTCTGCGGGAACAGCAACTTCACGTGATCGTCGGTGCCCAGGCTGACGAACCCGGCCAGTTCCGGCCCGCCGACGGTGATGCGGCGCATGCGTGGGGTCAGGTCCTGCACTCGCAACACCTGCAGGCGACGGCGTTTGATCTCGTGGGTGACGCGGTGAATGGCGTTTGGATCGACTTCAGTCATTGGCTTGACTCCGAGACAGGTGGACGGTCGGGGCCGTCGATGATGGCTTTGGCGGTGTCGTTGAGCAGGTCGCGCACCCGCCGGATTTCTTCCGGGCTCCAGTGGCCAGGGTGCTTTTGCAGCGCATGCCGCAGGTTATACACCGCTTCCTGGATTTCCGGGGGACGATCATGGCCACGCAGCGTGCGCTTGCTGATTTCAATGCGCGTGCGCACCTCATCCAACGCTTGGGCCTGGTCCTCAAGTAATAGACGTCCGGCATCGGTCACGCTGTAGCATTTTTTTCCATCATCGACGCCGCAGGTGACCATTGCGCTCATTTCCAGGAAGGACAGGGTCGGGTAGATCACGCCGGGGCTGGGGCTGTAGGCGCCGTCGAACATGTTTTCGATCCGGCGGATCAGGTCATAACCGTGGCAAGGTTGCTCGGCAATCAGCGCCAGTGACAGCAACTTCAGGTCACCGGCGGCAAAAACCCGTGGGGCGCGACTGTTACGCTCACGGCGCGCCGGGTGTCGTTCGAAATCGTCGTGTTCGTATTCACGTTTGAAATGGGAATAAGGGTCTGTCATATGCGTTCTCCGTTCTGCATAAGATAGGGCTGAGATATAACTTTGCCGTGAGATATATCTTTAAGGCAGGATATAACTAGGAACTAAGATATATCGAGTTTCGTTGCCCGTTACTTCTGATGAAACAAGACTTTACCTGAATACGATATGGCAGAGGGTGATGGGATTTTGCGGCGGTTTTTCTTGACTTTGAAAGGCGCCGCGATGTTGCTGGGCGTGTGGGCTGTTTCTGACATACAAACTTAAATTTTATAAAAAGTCGGGTATTTTTCGCCCATTCGTGTGCCGGATTTACTACACGCCTGTGGGAATCTGCCTGCTTTTTTTTAATTGCAAAGAGCCGATCATGCCCCGGCGTTGGAGGAGCAGATCAAGTTGTTGTTGAACTGCAAATTCAACCTTTCTCTTTATGTCAAGAACAGGTGTTAACAACATGCTCAAACAATTCGTAACCGCTGCTTCCCTGACTGCCGCTGCCTTGGGCGCTTCGCAGGTATTTGCGCTCGATGATGCACGCTCCGCTATCCACATCACCGCGAATATCCCGACCCAGCAGTTCCACGTGCAGCCACGTGACCCGAACTTCGGTAAGGATGAAATCATGAGCTACAACACGGTCAGTGGCACCTTGACTTCGCTGCGCCAGACCTTCGACGTGAAGAACACCGAAGGTTCGGTCCATGCCTACATCGAGGGTGGCCCGGCGGCGCTGTACAACGGCAGTGATTCCATTGCCCTGACCACCAACTTCAATGGCGTCACCCTGACCGCCATCGCCCAGGAAGTGGTGGATGATGCAACGTCCACTCCAGGCACACAGGCTGACATGACCATCGTCGCGGCCACGCCTCTGGCTACCCAGAACGGCCTGTACACCGCCGACATGACCGTGATCTTCGACGCCGTGCCGCGCCCGTGATCCCGCTCGATGCCCGGTGAGTTCCAGCTCATTGCACGGGCATCGCCGCAGGCCGTCCGGCGCTCCCCAGCCGGGCGGCCAGCACCTGAAACGCCTTGATCGCTCGCAGATTATGAGAATCCGTTGATGTTTCCGATGACACCCATCGCGGGTGCGCTCGCGCTATTGTTGTGCGCGAATGCATTGGCCGCGCCGACTGCCCCCGGTACGACACCGAGAAGCCTGTTGTCCCAGGCCAAGGGCCTGCCGGCGGAGTTTGAATCGCACTTCTTCGATGTGCCTCTGGCGGTTCGTATTGAACTCAATCAACAGTACCTCGGCGAAGCCATGGTGGTCTTGTCGCGGGACGATCGTATCACCCTGCTCGAATTCACCGACACGCACGACAGCACGATAAAAGCTGTCGAGCGCGACCAATGGGCGCAGCATCTCAAGCAAGGACAAGTACTGGGCGCCTGTGAAGGCAGCTGTCCGTCAGGGCTGCTGGCCGTGCATTACAGCCTTGAAAATTCATTGGTATCGATCCTGACCCGGGATGTGGAGCGAGGCACCGAAGCCAAGCGCTATTACGATCAACCGGAAGGCGGCAGCCTCGGCCTGATCTTCAACAACCAACTGAATATCAACGGTGGCCAGGAGCAGGACACGGGCGGGCGTTATGGCCTCAACGCCAGTTCCAGCGTGGGCAACTGGAGCCAGTCGCTGGACCTTCAGCTTTCGCGTCTTGGCGGGCCGGACGACAAGCTGTACCACGCTGTCCATGAGCTCTACACCCAACGAGAAATGGAGGGGACTTTTTTCCGCCTGGGCTATTTCACGCCCAGCTCCGATGGCTTGAATCGGCAGATCCGTTCGTTCGGCGCCAACCCGGACACCGCGCTGGGGGTGATGTACGGCAGCTCCGACAGCCTGGCGATCGAAAATCCCAAGCCCAGCGTCTACCCCATTTATGTCACCGCCAGCCGCCAGGCTTCGGTGGAGATTTACCGCAGCGGTCTGCTGATCAACACCCAGGCGGTCGCCGCCGGCTTGCAGAGCCTGGACACCCGGCCCTTGCCCGGCGGCATCTATGAAGTGGAAGTGCGGCTGATCGAGGACGGACAAACCACCGCCACCAGCCAGGAGCTGGTCTACAAACCCAATAACTGGAGCGACGCCGAGGACCGCTGGCGCTACAACCTCTTCGCCGGGCGCGAGACCAGGCTCTGGAGCAACTGGGAAGACCAGCCCTCGGGGTTCACGACAGCGGGTGTCGGCCTCAACTACCTGCTGCATCCGCGGGTGATCCTGGGTGCCTCCACGCGCCAGGTGCAGGACAAGTTGCAAGTGGGCACCTCGGTGGACTGGACGCTGGCAACCAACACCAGCCTGTACGCCAACGTCTATCAGACCCAGCAGTACGGCACCGGCATGGACGTGCAAGGCCTGTACAGCTACGGCCATGGCAGCGTGGTGGCCAGCCACAACCGCAGTTGGCTGGACACCCGCAACACCTATGAAACCCTGGCGGACGGCACCCGCATCCGCCAGCGCAACGTGTTCGTCGGCCATACCAGCAACTCCTCGCTGTCGGTCAATCATCGCTTGAGCAACAAGACCTCCATCAACGGACGGCTGGCCTATAGCGAAGGCAATGTCCAGGGCACCGGCCTGGACCTGGGTTGGAGCCAGCGCGGCAAGTTGCGTGGCAGCGATGCCAACTGGCGGCTGTCGGTGTTCGACCGCCCCGGCACCTCGAGTACCGCCGACCGGCGCAATCGCGGGGTCGACCTGAGCGTCAGCGTCGCCCTGGGCGGGCCGGGCGAGTACTGGTCGGGCAGCATCGGCACCCGTACCTCGCGGGACGGCGATCGCGACCACAATGCCTCGCTGACCTATCGCCGGGACCTGGAAGATCACGTGTTGCAAAGCGTCTCCGCCACGGCGCTGGCCGACACCTATGGCGTGGGCCTGTCCGGCATCGCCAGTTTCATGACCGATTCGCTTTACGGCGACGGTTTCGTCCAGCGCTCGTCCTATAACGACAACCTCACCGGCGGCCTGAACCTGAGTAGCACCGTGGCCGTGGGCGGCCAGAAAGCCGCTTTCACCGGCGTGCCCCAGGGGCGCGGCGCCGGCATGATCGTCGACGTGGAGACCGATCTGGACAATGTCGCCCTGCGCGCTGATGACCTGACCGGTGGCAGCACCGCGTTGCGTCCGGGCCGTAACTTCGTCCCCATCACCGCCTACAAAAACAGCATGGTGACCTTCGACTTCGACGGCGTGCATCCGCCAGCGGCGAGCATCGAACCTTCACGCACCCGTTATCACCTGAACAAGGGTGGGGTGGACTACCGCAAGATCCATGTGATGAAAACCGTGACCGTGCTCGGGCGCTTGCTGGACGGGCAGGGCCAGCCGCTTCGGGGCCACCACGTGATCAACCACGCCAGTCGCGGCATCAGCGAGGTGGACGGGTTCTTCTCCATGGAAATGAATGCCGGCTCGCCCACCCTGGAAGTGCGCTACGGCAATGAGTTGTTCTGCCGGTTCCGCCTCGACCCGGACAACGCCGGCCGCGAAGGCGATGTGCTGATGATCGGTGATTTGCGCTGCACGCCGGACACGCTGGCCGATACGACGCTGGCCGAGGCCGGGACGAAGCAGCGCTCATGAGAACCGTGGGAGCAAAGCTTGCTCGCGATGAACGATAACGCCGTTCACCTGAAGACCCGGGCGCCTGCATCGCGGGCAAGCCTTGCTCCCACAGGTGAGTTGCTCACCACCTATTTGCAATGATTTGTCTTGATGTATGAGGTTGTATAAATGAAACCCTTATCGGTTGCAGTGCGCAGCGTGGTCTCGGTGTTGTTGTTTGCGTGTGTGCCTACGGCCAATGCCTTGACCCAGGACATTAGCGCACTGTTCAGGCCTGACTCATCGAAACCCAACGAAAATACCTTTCTCAATACCACGCCTGTTAGCGGTTACTGCGCACAATATCCGTCGGAATGCAGGGCAACAAAGATGTTCAGCATTCGGTTGCCCTTTATTTTCAGTTCGACCAGTCCTATTCAAGCCAACCATGGGGATGCTCGACAGGGCGCGATGTTTAAACTCCCTACCACTTGGCGCACGACACAGGTGACCCATTCAGCGACGGGTGAAACGGAAGTCGTTGAAGTGCGCTGGTCCGGTATAGGTTCGACATACCGACTCTCTGGTGACGTCATCGACTTGGTAGGTGGCGGCGTGTCGCTCTTGATCGCCCATCAACGGTTATGGAACGGCCTTAGTTGGGTATATGCCCCCACGCCTTGTAGATACAGCGGTATAGGGTGGTATACCAATACCGACTACACCTTCTTCTGGAAAACTCCGGTAGAGGGCGTGTGTGCAAAAGGGGCCAATTATTTGATCCCTGGCTTTTCTTACCGCTATCTGGACTTTGCCTACGAACTGCGCACCCCCAACCCACTGAAAATGTCCTCCGGCCAATACACCGGGTCGCTGACTTATAGCGTCGGGCCCGGGCAGGACATTGACATGGGCGATGTCATGCTCCCCAACGATTCGGCGCTCACGCTCAATTTCAATCTTGAAGTCCAACACACCCTCCAGGTGGAAGTCCCCCCCGGCGGCAACCGCGTGGAACTGGTCCCCCAGGAAGGCTGGCAATCCTGGCTGAACAGCGGCCGCAAACCAACGCGGCTGTTCCGTGACCAGCGCTTCCATATCTCCGCTTCCTCACGTTTCAAGATGGCGCTCGAATGCCAAATCATCAGTGGCAATACCTGCGCGATCTCCGAAGCCGGCACCGGTCATGCCGTGCCGGTGGATGTCAGCGTCAGCCTGCCCGATGGCTTGACCGACGCCGCCGGTCAGCCGGTCAACCGTCGCCGGTTGCTGCGTGACGGCAGCGGCACCGAACTGTTCCAGCCCGGTTTCTATGTCGATCGCCGGCCGGGCACCCTGCACTTTGAAGTGGCCCGCAGCAGCGTCGAGGAGATGCTCGACAGCGGCGCCAAGGCCTATACCGGCAACGTCACAGTGATCTGGGATTCGGAAGTTTAAAAAGGAGTGGCTTGGGCAGTCCGAGCCGATTTGAGGGTGAGGTAGAGATGAAGCAGTTACCAACGGCAGTGCAAGGCTTGGTATCGGTGATGGTGTTGACCTGTGCATCGACGGCCGATGCATTGAACCAGAACATCACCGCATTGTTCAGGCCCGACCCTTCGAAGCCTCAGCAGAATACATTCGTCAACACCACGCCTAGTAGCGGTTATTGCCAAGAGTATCCATCGCAATGTGGGAGTTCGACCTTCAGCATCCGCTTGCCAATCAACTTCAATTCGAACGGTCCCATCCAGGCGAATCATGGGGATCCCCGGCAAGGTGCGATGTTCAATGTGCCCGCCGACTGGCGCATCACGCAAGTGACTCATACCGGTACAGGTGAAACGGCACTCGTTGAAGTGCGTTGGTCCGGTTTGGGGGCACTGCATGAACTCCCGAGCAGTGCGGTCGATCTGGTAGGCGGAGGCGTGAGCGTTTGGAGAGCCCATGAGTTGTTATGGAATGGTCTTGCCTGGGTCTATGCTCCCTCGCCCTGTCGGTACAGCGGCCTTGGTTGGTACACCGAGAGAACCTATAAGTTCTTCTGGAAAACCCCTACAGAGGGGACGTGTGCAAAAAGGGCCAATTATTTGGTTCCTTCCCTGAGATACAACTATCTGGATTTTGCTTACGAACTGCGCACACCCAACCCACTGAGGATGTCGTCCGGCCAATACACAGGGTCGATTACCTACGGTGTCGGGCCGGGTCGAGACGTCGACATGGGCGATGTCATGGTTGCCAGTGATTCGGTGATAACCCTCAACTTCAAACTGGATGTCGAACACACGCTCAAGATCGACGTGCCCCCAGGCGGCAATCGAGTAGAGCTCGTACCCCAGGAAGGCTGGCAATCCTGGTTGAACAGCGGGCGCAAGCCGACCCGCCTGTTTCGTGACCAGCGCTTCCATATTTCTACGTCCTCACGTTTCAAGATGATGCTCGAGTGCCAGCACGTCAGCGGCAATACCTGTGCCGTATCGGAGGCCGGTTCCGGCCATGCCGTGCCAGTAGATATCAGCGTGAGCCTGCCCGACGGTTTGACGGACGCGGCTGATCAGCCTGTCAACCACCGTCGGTTACTGCGTGACGGCAGTGGCACCGAGCTGTTCCAGCCGGGTTTTTACATCGATCGCCGGCCCGGCACCCTGCATTTCGAAGTGGCCCGCACCAGCGTCGAAGCAATGCTCGACAGCGGCGCCAAGGCTTATACCGGCAACGTCACGGTGATCTGGGATTCGGAAGTCTGAGTGCCCTTAGGGCCAGCCATATTCAGTGAATTACGTTTAATGCATGAGGTTGAAAAAGTGATGAAGCATCTATGGGCATGGATTGGTTTTTATATGTTTTGCGGCATGGCCCAGGCCGGGCCGCAGATTGGTGTCGGGGTGGTCTACGACTACCTGGACGGCGACAAAAGCACCTACATGAAACGGGTGTTCAACGGCGGGACGTCCACGGCATTCGTCAAGGTCAACATCCTGGAAATCATCTACAACGAGGACGGCACCTATCAGGAAGTGCCGCTGCAGAACCAGGCCAGTGCCATGGCCAAGGACGGCCTGATGGCCAGCCCGGCGCGGCTGATCGTGCCGGCCAACGGCATGCAGGGCACACGCTTGCTGTTCATGGGCAACCGTGACAAGGAGCGTTACTTCCGGGTGCGTTTCGTGCCGGTGGTGCCGGAAGCGGAGGACGAATTTGCCGTCAGCGCCGAGGAGCGCGAAGAGTACAAGAAAGAGCGCGTGGCGGCGGGGGTCAAGGTCCTGGCGGGCTACGGCACGGTGTTCTTTGTGCGTCCCAAGGACACCCGTTTCGAGACGGTGATCGATGACAGCGCCAGTCGCTACGTGATGCGCAACAACGGCAATAGCGTCCTGGTGCTCGACGAGTTCAAGGACTGTGCCGTGAAGAAAGAAAACGACTGCCGGCCGACCACCAAACACCACGTCATGGCCGGTCGCGCGTTTTCGTTCGACAAGGAGGCGGGGCGTGAATATCGCTTCACGCTGATCGAAGGCGGGCAGAGCAAGACCGTCGAGATCAAGGGTTGACGGTTGCCGTCGCCAAACCGTCGTTGACGCCACAGGTAATCAAAATGTTCAAGACACTGCTAAGTCCCCTCGCATTGACCGCTCTGATGTTGCCCTGGAGTCCGGCCTGGGGCGCGGTCGAACGGGAAACCTTCGAACTCTACGTGACCATCCCGACGCTGGATTTCTATGTGCTGCCCCTCGACCCGCAGTTGGTCCAGCGTGAACAACGCTTGCCCTTCAGCACCATCACCAACGAGCTCAGCCCGTTGCGGGCGACCTACGAGGTGAAGAACAGCAACGGTGCTATCGGCGCGCGTCTGGCCGAAGAGGCGTACCTGTCCAACGGCCGTGAGCGCATCGACCTGCGGGTACGGTTCAACAACGTCGAGTTGACCCTGGATTCGAATCACGTGGTGTCAGCCATCGAGGCCCGGCCCGGCCGCCAGGTGCCGCTGGAAATCGCCGCCATCAAACCCGCCGACGACTACAAGCCCGGCGATTACTACGGCACGGTACACATGGTGTTCGATGCCATTGCGCCGTGAGGAACAAAGGTGTGGGTTGGAATACGGGCTACGGGCGTCTCGGTTCTGTAGGAGCTGGCGAAGCCTGCGATCTTTTGATCTCGATCGTTCCCACGCTCCTGCGTGGGAATGTCGCCAGGGACGCTCCGCGTTCCGGTTCTGGAAGGTGACGCAGAGCGTCACGGGATGCATTCCCACGCAGCTGCAGGTGCAACCGGCGGGAGCAAGCGCCCTCGCCACAAGGCGGTCTCCACTTCGTTTCATTACTCTGGAAAGGTATCAAGCATGTTTAGAAAAGTGATGTTCATGACGACCCTTGCAACCCTGAGTCCTTCACTGGTGCTGGCGGCTGATGATGCACGCACCGCCATCCATATCACCGCGAACATTCCCAACAAGCAGTTCCATGTGCAGCCGCGCAATCCGGACTTCGGCAAGGATGAGGTCATGCACTTCGACCCGGTGAACAGCCAACTGAGCCCGCTGCGCCAGACCTTCGATGTGAAGCACACCGATGGCTCGGTCCATGCCTATCTCGAGGGCGGCCGGGCGTGGTTGACCAACGGCAGCGACGCCATTCCCCTGCTTGTCAGGTTCAACAGTATCCGCCTGACCGGTGTGTCCCAGGAAGTGGTGGATGACGCAACGTCCACGCCTGGCACCCAGGCGGACATGCACATCATGGCCTCGGACAAGGTCTATGACGGTCAGCACGGCCTGTACACCGCCGACTTGACCGTGATCTTTGACGCGGTGCCTCGCGTAACCCCTTAGTTCTGTCGCAGCGCCACCAGTGGTTTGCATTGGGTGTGACTGCCCGGCTGCAAGTAGGGCGAGAGGAACGGCGCCATGCCTTTGAGCACCTGCACCGGCAACGCCGAGGTGAACTTGAAGTTTTGCGCCGACGCACCGGGCACGAAGGCGGTCAGTGTGCCGAAATGGCTGTCGCCTATGTAGAACACGAAAGTGGCGGTGCGGTTGATCGATTTGGAGCTGATCACCCGTCCACCGGAACCGACGGCTTCGATGCGGTTGTCACCGGTACCGGTCTTGCCGCCCATGGCCAACGGTGTGCCATCGGCGAGTTTGAAACTGCCGGCCACGCGTTTGGCGGTGCCGGCATCCACCACTTGTGACAACGCACCGCGCAAGGCCCGGGCTACTTCTACGGGCATTACGCGCTTGCCGTTATCCGGGTCGCTCACCAGGCGTGTTTCGTAGGGCGTATTGACGGCAAAGTCCAGGCTGTCGACACGCAGTGCCGGCTGCCGGATGCCATCGTTGAGGATAGTGCCCACCAGTTCTGCCAGCGCGGCGGGGCGGTCACCGGAGCTGCCGATGGCGGTGGCCAGCGACGGCACCAGGTGGTCGAAGGGGTAGCCGACTTGTTGCCAGCGCTGATGGATATCCAGGAAGGCTTCGATCTCCAGCATGGTGCGGATGCGACTGTCGCGGGCACTCTTGTGCCGGCTCTTGAACAGCCAGCTGTAGACTTCCTGGCGCTCGAACTCACTGGCCTTGACGATCTGGCTGAACTTGGCGTCGGGGTTGTTCAGCAGGTAACCCATCAACCACAGGTCCAGCGGGTGGACCTTGGCGATGAAGCCTTGGTCCGGCAGGTCATAGGCGCCGGGGCCGTAGCTCTGGTAGAGCCGTTCCAGGCGTTCGTCGGTGAGTTTTTCGGCGCTCTTGGCCGACTTCAAGTGCGCGCGCACGAAGCGGTTGAAGCTCTCCTGGCTGTCGTTGGGAAAGAAATAACGGTGCACGGCGGCCAGACGGATCGCCGTGGGGCGCATGCCGTCGAGGAAGGTTTCCAGGCGTTGGCCGGTGTCCTTTTTCTGATACTTTTTCCAGAACCTGAGCAGGAACGCGGTGCCTTCGCGGTCCGCGAACTGGGCCAGGTATTCCTGGCGGCGCGGGTCCTTGTCGTCCTTGAGCAACTCGGAACTGTTATTGGGGCCAGCATAAGTGGCGTAGCGCACCAGGTCGCGCATCAGGCGGATGAACGGCAGGTTGATCGATTCCCGCAGGGAGTCGCGCAGCGTGGGGATGCGGCCGTTGTCTTCTTTACGGAAGTTGTTGAAGGTATGCAGCCCGCCGCCCGTGAAGAACGCCTCGCCGGGACTGGCTGAATAGGTGCGGTCCAGCGCGGCCTCGAGCATTTTCGGCAGGCTGCGGTCGGTGTCCTGGATCAGGTAGTCGACCGCCCAGCGGGAGAGGCGGTCCTGTTCGGCGATATCGACTTTCTTCAACGCCGCCGGGGTTTGCTGGGCATAGCGCTCGTGCAGCTCGGCGATGATCTGCAGATACGTGGTGAGCACCCGCAACTTGGCAGTGGAGCCCAGTTCCAGCTTGCTGCCTTCGTTGATGTCGAAGGGCTGGTCGGTGCTGTCGGTCTGCACTCGCACGCGCGAGCCGTCGGGGGTCAGTTCCAGCAGGGTGAAGCTGTAGCGCACCTGGGTGGTGCTGGTGGGGGTCAGCAGGCGTTCGCCCATCAGGCCGATCTCGGTCGCGAAGGCCGGGTCGGCCAGGCGCTTGAGGTATTCGGTGGCCTGGGCCTGCAAGTCGCTTTGCAAGGTGCTGGTGGCGGACAGGTCAAGGCGATCGAGGTCGTACAGCGGACGATTGAGCAGGGCGGCGAGGCGACTGCGGGCGGCGCTGATGCCTTTGTTGGTTTCGTTGGGCTGGACGGTCGGGTCCTGGACCCAGTCGCGATAACTGACCTGGCTCGCCAGGGCCGCCCCCGACAGTGCCGCATCGATCACGCCGTTCTGCGCCAACAGCCGGATGTGGCTGTCGGTCAGGCGCGCCAGTTCATCGTGGCCCTTGGACAGGTAATGAGAGGGGCGGCGCTGGGCGATCATCAACGACAGCATTTCCCGCAGGGCCAAGCCTTTTTCCGCCAGGCTCTTGGGGTCGTTGGCGGTACTGAACAGACGTTCATTGGCGCGCTTGAAATCGGCGCCGTACCAGACCCGCAAGCCTTCAGCCATGCCATGGACTTCCCCATGCCCGGGCACGGCGGAGAGCGGTACGCTGTTGAGGTAGTCGCGAATGATTCGCTGCCGCGCCTCAAGGGTTTGCGGGCCGGCCTGATAAGCCCGCACGCTGGCGGAAATCATCTGGCGGATTTTCTCCGCGCCGGACACGGTCAGGCCCTCAGGCGAGTGACGGTACTTCTCCAGTTGTGTCGCCAGCGTGCTGCCCCCAGCGGACTGCCCGGGCAGGCTCAACAGCTTGGCGACCTGCGACCAGGCCGCCATGCCGAAGCGTGGCCAGTCCACCGCCGGGTTGGCCAAAGGTTGCTTGGGGTCGAGCAGGAAGCGGTTCTCGATAAACAACAGGCTCTGCACCACCACGGGCGGGATCGCTTCGAAGTTCGCATACAGTTGCTGCGGGTACTTGAACTGATAGACCGGTGCGGCGCGGCAGTCGGTGATGGTCAGGCCGGCCTGGATCTTTTCCGCATAGGGTACGAACAGGCCTTTTTCGACGTAGCCCATCAAGGCCGGCGAGAACCGCGCCTGGGCCTGGATCACGTAGTCGCGCTTGAGCAGGCGCGGCAGGAATTCCCCCAGCGCGCTGTAGCCCAGGCGCCGGTCGAACGGGCCCGCGCCCGGGTAGACGATGGCATCGCTGGGCCCCGGCTGCACCGCATAGCTCAGGGACGCAGCGTATTTGCTGATCTCCCGGGCCTGAAACCGCGACGTGCGCATTTCCTTGGCCACCGCCAGGCCGACCACCACCACGATAATCAGCAGCAACAACCAGAATGCCCGCCAGCCATGCCGTGGGCGGCGTTTTTTTTGAGGTAAAGGCGCTTCTTCCATACGTTCAGTCGGGACCACAGGTTCATTCGAATCGGTTTGCCACAAAGCGCCCATAGTCGACTGATCCATTCACGCAGATTGATCGGACTTGCTTGAAGCTTAGACGGTGGTTGGCGTGGGGGGAGGGGAAATTGTCGGCAAGCCCATACGCGAGCACTTGTGTGATCGTTCCCACGCTCTGCGTGGGAATGCATCCCGTGACGCTCTGCGTCACCTTCCAGAACCGGAACGCGGAGCGTCCCTGGCGACATTCCCACGCACTAGAGCCATCGGTCTGCGCCCAGACATGACGCTGCACCATTGCTGTGCAATACTCGGCGCCGTTTCCTTATGACCTGTAATCCCAGACAACGCCTCTCCAAAAGCCACTTGTGGCGCAGGCTTATCCCTGAATTTCCCAGGTTTTACAGTGAAACTCTCTATCCCTGGCTTTTTATACTGCATGGCCCGCTGATCCTGAGGTTGTCGTTCCACAGGACGGTCTGCCCACAAGACAGACCCGGTTTCGGCAAGGCGGCAGGCTCACCGGCCTGTGGCTTTGGACACTCGGTGGCTAATCCAATAACAAGACGAGGTTGTATCCCTATGCCTGTAGGCAATCATCTGCCCCATGGCGAGACCACCCAGGGTGGTCCGCTCAAACGTGAACTCGGTGAGCGGCATATCCGCCTGATGGCGCTCGGCGCCTGCATCGGTGTCGGGCTGTTCCTCGGTTCGGCCAAGGCCATTGAAATGGCCGGTCCGACGATCATGCTGTCCTACATCCTTGGCGGCCTGGCGATCCTGGTGATCATGCGCGCCCTTGGCGAAATGGCCGTGCATAACCCGGTGGCCGGTTCGTTCAGCCGCTATGCCCAGGACTACCTCGGCCCGCTGGCAGGCTTCCTGACCGGTTGGAACTACTGGTTCCTGTGGCTGGTGACCTGCGTGGCGGAAATCACCGCGGTGGCGGTGTACATGGGCATCTGGTTCCCTGATGTGCCCCGCTGGATCTGGGCCCTGGCGGCGCTGATCAGCATGGGCTCGATCAACCTGATCGCGGTCAAGGCCTTCGGTGAGTTCGAATTCTGGTTCGCCCTGATCAAGATCGTCACCATCATCGCCATGGTCATCGGTGGTGTCGGCATCATTGCCTTCGGCTTCGGTAATGACGGCGTGGCCCTGGGCATTTCCAACCTCTGGACCCACGGCGGCTTCATGCCCAACGGCGTGTCCGGCGTGTTGATGTCCCTGCAAATGGTGATGTTCGCCTATCTGGGCGTGGAGATGATCGGCCTGACCGCCGGTGAGGCGAAGAACCCGCAGAAAACCATCCCCAACGCCATCGGCTCGGTGTTCTGGCGAATCCTGCTGTTCTACGTTGGCGCGCTGTTCGTGATCCTGTCGATCTACCCGTGGAACGAGATCGGCACCCAGGGCAGCCCGTTCGTGATGACCTTCGAGCGCCTGGGCATCAAGACCGCCGCCGGCATCATCAATTTCGTGGTGATCACCGCCGCACTGTCGTCCTGCAACGGCGGGATCTTCAGCACCGGGCGGATGCTCTACAGCCTGGCGCAAAATGGCCAGGCCCCGGCCGGTTTCGCCAAGACTTCCAGCAACGGCGTACCACGTCGCGCATTGCTGCTGTCCATCGCCGCCTTGCTGCTGGGCGTGCTGCTCAATTACCTGGTGCCGGAGAAAGTCTTCGTCTGGGTGACGTCGATTGCCACGTTCGGCGCGATCTGGACCTGGGTGATGATCCTGCTGGCCCAGCTCAAGTTCCGCAAAGGCTTGAGTGCTTCCGAGCGTGCGGCCCTGAAATACCGCATGTGGCTGTACCCGGTCAGCTCGTACCTGGCGCTGGCCTTCCTGGTGCTGGTGGTGGGCCTGATGGCGTACTTCCCGGATACCCGCGTGGCCTTGTATGTGGGCCCGGCGTTCCTGGTGCTGCTGACGGGGCTGTTTTATACCTTCAAGTTGCAGCCGACGGGTGATGTGCAGGGTTCGGTGCGTTCAGCTTCGTAGATTAACCGCGATGTAAACAGAGCCCCGGTCGGATGATCGGGGCTTTTTTTTTATGGGCGCTGTAACTAACCATCCGTCGGAATCAGCGCCTGACCTGTAAGGTCTGACAGTAGATGGGCCCGGCACCGTGGCATAGCTTTAAAGGCCCGTCAGTTGGGAAATGGCAAGGCACCACAATGAAGGACTTTTCTGCATTGACGGTCATCGCCCTGGCCAATGGATTGATTCATTGGCAGGTCTTTTTTGTGCTCTACGGCACCACTGGGCTTGCCCAGGGGACCAGTAACCTTGCCGCGTTTTGTGTGGCGGGGGCGTTTTCGTTTTATGTGAATTCGCTTTATATCTTCGAGCCCGGGGAGTCACGACGCGGTTATCTGTTGCTCAATGGCGCGATGGGTGCCTTGAGCTATGGAATCGGCTCGATCAGCGATGCCCGGCATTTACCTGGATGGATGACTCTGGTCTCGTATTCATTGCTGAGTCTGTTGATGGGGTACGGTTTTTTCCGGTTTAAATGGCTTCGTGGTCATCATCGGGTATGAGCGCCTCCCAGCAAGCCTTGCCGTCAACCGTTAAAGGCCCTGAGTCTTCGATTCCCTTCGTCGTTGATCTGGACGGAACGCTCCTAAAGTCAGATGTTCTTTTTGAATGCGCAATGGCTTTCGTTCGCAGCCAACCATGGAGATGCTTCAGCCTTTTGGGCTGGCTCGTTCACGGCAAGGCCTACCTGAAGAAACAGTTGGCTCAATCAACTTATATCGATGTCAGCCTGCTGCCTTACGACCTCGACGTGTTGGCCATGATCGAGGAGCAGCGCCGCCTGGGGCGCAAGATCGTGCTGGCCACCGCCAGCTATCACTCATTGGCGCGGCGGATCGGCGAGCATCTGCAAGTGTTCGACGACATATTCGCGACCCGATTGGAATGCAATCTGTCGGGTCATCACAAACGTGATTTATTGATCGAATCGTTCGGTGAACGGGGGTTCGATTACGTCGGCAACTCCCTGGATGATCTGCAGATATGGCGCTCTGCCAGACATGCCTATGTGGTCAATGCCTCAGCGTTTGTCTCACTCGGGATCAAAGGCCTGGACAACGTGGTGCAACCGATCCGTTCTGGCTCGACAGGGTTCGGTGTTTGGCGCAAGGCGTTGCGCATTCATCAATGGGTTAAAAATGCGCTGATTTTCGTACCTTTGCTGGCGGCGCACCAGATCGCCAATCCGCTGTTGTTCTGGCATGGCCTACTGGCATTTCTGTTTTTCGGGTTATGTGCCTCCGGCGTCTATGTCCTGAATGACTTGCTGGATCTGGAAGACGATCGCAGGCATCCGACCAAACGCGCTAGACCTTTTGCCAGCGGACACCTTTCGATCAAGTCCGGCCTGATGATCTGTCCTTTGCTGTTGGTTGCATCGTTGGGAGGCGCCTGGTTGTGGCTTCCCTCGCAATTCGTTCTGGTGCTGGCGTTCTACTACGTTTTGACCTTGGCCTATTCGCTTAAGTTAAAGCGGGTCATGACATTGGATGTGATTACGTTGGCGCTGCTCTACACGTTGCGAATCATCGCGGGGGGCGCGGCATTCAATCTGGAACTGACGGCATGGATGCTCGCGTTTTCCATGTTTATTTTCCTGAGCCTTGCGCTGGTCAAACGTTACACGGAACTGCTTGTGGTATCGCGCAGCGGGGGGGCTGATAAAGCCAGCGGCCGTGATTATTACCCCGCCGACATGGCCATGCTGTCATCGCTAGGCGCGGCCTCAGGCTATCTCGCTGTAATGGTGTTGGCGCTGTACATCCGCGACAGCGCGACTGTCGTTCTGTACGACCATCCTCAAATCATCTGGCTTGCTTGCCCCTTGTTGCTGTTCTGGGTCACCCGGATCTGGATTCTTACCCACCGCGGATTGATGAAAGACGATCCGGTGGTGTTCGCCCTCAAGGATCCCTTGAGCCTGATTGTCGGTGGGCTGTTTTTCTTGGTTTTCTGGAGCGCTGCATGAGTAACTGCAGTGACCTCGAAGCCTCTTTCATCACAACTTCGGCGCAATCTCAGTGATGAGCATCCCATTGACGTCGTGGGGGCAATATCCCGCTGAGCCGCAAGCGGCTCACCCTTGTGCCTGGCGAAATGATCTCGACGACCAATTGCTGCGAGTGACCGATGAGCATGGCTCGACGTTACCGTTCGGCAATGGCCGCAGTTACGGTGACAGTTGCCTGGCCGAAAGTGCTCACGTATTGCACCTGCGTCCCTTGAACCATTTCATCGAGGCCGATTGGCAAACGGGAGAAGTCTGTGCCGAGGCTGGCGTTACCCTGGGCGAGATGCTTGAACTGGCGGTTCCTCGCGGGTGGTTCCTACAAGTTACCCCGGGAACCCGCCATGTGACGCTGGGCGGGGCGGTGGCGAACGATGTCCATGGCAAGAATCACCACCGCCGCGGGACGTTTGCCCACTCGGTTCTGTGCTTTGGCCTACACCGGTCCGGGCAATCTCCAATGGTGTGTTCGCCGACGGAAAATCCCCAGTGGTTTGCCGCCACCCTCGGCGGTTTGGGCCTGACGGGTGTTATCAGTTGGGTGAACATTCGCCTGCGCAAGATCCGATCCAGCAGGATCGATACGACTCGGGCGCGATTTGGTCGATTGAGCGAGTTCTTTGCCTTGTCGACAGAACTCGATGCTTCTCATGAATACAGCGTGGCCTGGATCGATTGCCTGGCTAAGGGGGCTGCCTTGGGGCGAGGGGTCATTACCGTTGGCGATCACAGCGAGCACGGGCCGCTCGAAGCCCCGGCCACCCGCACCATGAACATCCCTGTCCGGCCCCCGGTGTCCTTGGTCAACCCATTCATGGTGGGCATGTTCAACCGCTGCTATTGGCATCTGCAACCGGCGAGTCGTAAAGCCCGGACCATTGCCTACAGTCCGTTCTTTTATCCGCTGGACGGCATCGAGCACTGGAATCGAATCTACGGGCGCAAGGGGTTCCAACAGTTTCAGTGCGTAATACCGCAATCGGTAGCCGAGGACGCACTGGCCCAGTTGCTAAGAGTCATTTCCCGCTGCGGCGGGGGTTCATTTCTTGCGGTACTCAAGCGTTGTGGCGATGTTGCTTCTCCGGGACTGTTGTCCTTTCCCATGCCCGGAGTGTCGCTGGCCTTGGATTTCCCTCAGAACCGCGTCCTGAGCAATGCTTTGCTGCCGCGTCTGGATGCCATTGTTCATGAGGCCGGTGGCCGGTTGTATCCGGCCAAGGATGCGCACATGAGCGCCCGCGATTTTCAGCGCGCCTACCCCGCCTGGGAGCAATTGGAAGCCATGCGTGACCCGGCGCTGATGTCCCGTTTCTGGCAGCGAGTCACCCGATGAAAAAAATACTGATCGTGGGCGCTACCTCAGCCATCGCCAACGCTTGCGCTCGGCTTTGGGCAAATGACGGGTGCGAGTTTTTCCTTGTGGCCAGGGACGCGCAAAAACTGCAGCAAACTTGCGCAGACTTGCTTGCTCGTGGCGCAAGGGCGGCGGTGCCGTATGTCATGGATGCCAACGACACCACCCTGCACCGCGACATGCTGCAGCGCTGCTTGGGAGCGTTGCAAACCGTGGACATTTGCCTGATCGCCTACGGCACGCTGCCCAATCAATCCGCATGTGAGCGAAACGTCGAGCTGGCGATGGCTGAGTTCGCCAATAATGCCAGCACCGTAATTGCCTTGATGACGCTGTTGGCAAATCTACTGGCGGCCCAGCGCAGCGGCACACTGGCTGTTATCTCTTCCGTTGCGGGGGATCGGGGGCGTCCCTCCAATTATCTGTATGGCTCGGCCAAGGCAGCCGTCTCCACTTTTTGCGAAGGCTTGCGGGCACGGCTGTTCAAGTCGGGTGTGCATGTCATCACCATCAAGCCCGGTTTTGTCGATACACCGATGACCCAAGGGTTGTCGCTGCCGGCATTTCTGGTGGCGCAACCGGAGGCCGTTGCCCGGCGAATTGTTGCGGGTATCGAGCGCAAGGTGGCGGTGCTTTATGTGCCCAGGTTCTGGTCCTGGGTCATGTTCCTCATCCGTGCGCTTCCTCGACCGTTGTTCAAGAGATTGAACCTGTGAGCCAGGCCCTGCTGTTATCGGGCTGGCGCTATCGGCTGCTGATCGGTTCGGTGGTCTGTTCGACCTTGGCCTATCTTGGCGTCTCCCTGTGGAGCGGCTGGTCGGCGGTGGGCGATGCGATCAGCCGGGTGGGATGGTTCGGTGCGATGCAGGTTTTGGGCTTGGTCCTGCTCGGTTACGGCCTGCGTTTCTTGCGTTGGCAGGTGTATCTACAGGCGTTGCAGCATCGGCTGCCCTGGTGGTCAAGCCTGAAAATCTATCTGGCGGGCTTCGCCCTGACCACCACGCCCGGCAAGGCAGGCGAAGCGTTGCGCGGTGTTTTGCTTAGGCGTTGGGGTGTGCCTTACGCCGATAGTTTCGCCGCTTTATTCAGCGAGCGGCTGTCGGATCTGTTCGCCATGGTGGTGCTGGCCTTGCTTGGATTGAGTGGGCATCGCGAGTGGCTGTTGCCGATCCTCGTTTGCCTGGTGCTGCTGATATGCAGTGTGGTGTTTATCGCTCATGAGCCATTCGTGGCCGCTATCACGCAGCGCATCGACGCCCGGCAAGGGTGGTTTTTCCGAATGTTGCGCAGTGTTGTCGATGTGCTGCGCCAAGTTCGTCGCTGCCATACGCCGTACCGTTTGTTCGGTACGTCGGCCTTGGGGATCGCCGCGTGGAGCCTTGAAGCGTTGGCGTTTTATTGGATCTTGCAGGACATCGGGCTTGGGGTTGCGCTGGGGTTCGCGGCGTTTATCTACGCCATTTCAATGTTGGCCGGTGCTGTGAGTTTTATGCCGGGCGGATTGGGTGGTGCGGAAGTGGTGATGGTGGGGTTGTTGGTGTCCGGTGGCGCGGGGCTGGGTGATGCAGTGGCGGCGACGGTTTTGCTGAGGTTGGTGACGTTGTGGTTTGCGGTGGGGTTGGGCGGTGTGGTGCTCATCAATGCAGGGCAAAGGGAGAAGCAGCTCGATGAAAATTGAACTGCACAGGGAGCGTATTACGATTTTTGTATCGTTGATAGCCGCGACGCTATTCGGCGCTTACCTGCGATTGCGAAATATAACCGAGGACTCTTTGTGGCTCGATGAGCTGTTCAGTGTGGCGGTCAGTCAGCCGGACAACAGTTTTTCTTACGTGTTTCAGAGAACATTGAACGATGTGCATCCGCCATTTTTTCAAATAGTGTTATGGGGATTTTATAAGGTTTTCGGCTTTGGTGAGATGGCCGGGAGATATCTTTCCGCTGCGTTCGGGATTATGTTGATTCCTGCGATGTTTATACTGGGACGGCAAACGTTTGACGTGCGAGTTGGTTTGTATGCTGCGTGGCTTGCAGCGATTAATTTTTATTTGATTGTCTATTCTCAAGAGATACGTTCTTATGAATTATTGGTGTTGTTGACGACAGTGTCATTCGTGGCGTTTGTCAGAGTGATGCGAACGCTGCACGGGGTTGATATGTTCGTCTATTCAGTCGTGGCTGCAATGCTCGTCAGCACACATTATTTTGGTTTTCTGGTCGTTCTCGCTCAGGCACTTTTGGTATTGATCGGTGTGTTTGAGTTGCCCTGGGATAGGAGGCGATTATATCGCTTCGGACTCGCGGGTCTTTTTATACTGCTTTGCCTATCACCACAACTGTCCTATGTGATTTCTAATTTGCATCGTAAGGATTTTTGGGTTCCAGCACCCAGTGATAGTTTTTTTGTGGATCTCTTTGTTTTGTATTTTGGTAATCAGTCTTTGGCTGTTCTGGCGGCAGCTCTGTTGATTGTCGTGGTTACTAAAGGCTTGAGGGGTAATGGGGCGGCTGTGGGTCTCAATGTACTAGGCGTGTGGGTTGTGGTATGTATCGCAGTTCCTTACTTGCGTTCTATTTACGTCCAGCCCGTATTGACGATGCGTAATTTGATTATATTGCTTCCGGCTGTACTGGTGTTGATGGGGTTTGGGGTCAGTCTTTTCAAAGGCCGATGGGCTCGAATAGGTGTGGGGTTGTTGATTGTGAGTTTTTCGATGACTCCGTTATTTACCCAGTTCAAGCCCGTGCCCACCGAGGCGAATCAGTTGAAGCCAATTAGTCAGATACGTGATGTGCTCGAAGAATTGATAAAAAAACCTGAGCCATGGCCGGTGTATTCTTCGCAGTTTTTGGAGTTCGGAGTTTATTTGAAATTGTTGGGCTCTTCATCAATTGTCAAATCGCATGATCAATTAGTGTGCGATCTGGTGTCGGATGAGCGGCCAGCAAAATTTTACTACCTCTTTCGCAATGGCGCTATTCCACCGAATGAGGACTTCATGACGAAATATGGTGTCAGGCTACTTGAGGAAAAAAGAATAGGGGACTCGGCCATATTAAAATTTCAATCGCTTGCCCTACCTATCGATCCTCCTCCTCACTCGTAGATGAAACGTTAACCCACGCCA
Organism: Pseudomonas sp. Root401; assembly: GCF_001425105.1. Taxonomy (NCBI): domain Bacteria; kingdom Pseudomonadati; phylum Pseudomonadota; class Gammaproteobacteria; order Pseudomonadales; family Pseudomonadaceae; genus Pseudomonas; species Pseudomonas sp. Root401. Next base: position 121,889 of record NZ_LMDO01000009.1, read on the forward strand.
GCTGCTTTGTAACTGCTATGCAGCCCAGCGGGAGCAGGCTCCCTCGCCACAAGAGCCTGCGGATCGGAAAGAAATAATATGTTTACGCCGCCGCGATTTCCCGCGGCTCAAAACTATCCGCCCGCGCCATCTGCCACATCCGCGAATAAAACGCCCCATTGACCTCACCCGTCAGCAATTCCCCCGGCTTCAAGAACACATGCAACTGGGAAAACAACTTCACCTCAGTGGCCGACATACGCCGCACCAAATGCTTGGGCTGCAATTGTGACGGATGCTCAAGCCCGGCGGCGGCGAGCATTTCGGCCAGGGCCTTGAGGGTATTGCGGTGGAAGTTGTAGACCCGTTGGGCCTTGTCCGGGACGACCAGGGCGCGCTGGCGCAGGGTGTCCTGGGTGGCGACGCCGGTGGGGCATTTGTTGGTGTGGCAGCTCTGCGACTGGATGCAGCCGATGGCGAACATGAAGCCGCGCGCGGCGTTGGCCCAGTCGGCGCCGATGGCCAGGACGCTGGCGATGTCGAAGGCGCTGACGATCTTGCCGCTGGCGCCGAGCTTGATCTTGTCCCGCAGGTTCAGGCCCACCAGGGTGTTGTGCACGAACAGCAGGCCCTCGCGCAACGGCACGCCGATGTGGTCGGTGAATTCCACTGGCGCCGCGCCCGTGCCGCCTTCCTTGCCGTCGACCACGATGAAGTCGGGCAGGATCCCGGTTTCCAGCATGGCCTTGGCGATGCCCATGAATTCCCACGGGTGACCCAGGCAGAACTTGACGCCCACCGGTTTGCCACCGGACAGCTCACGCAGTTGCTGGACGAACTGCATCAGTTCGATCGGCGTGGAAAACGCGCTGTGGCATGACGGCGAAATACAATCCTCGCCCATGAGGATGCCCCGGGTCTCGGCGATTTCCCGGGTGACCTTGTGTTTGGGCAAGATCCCGCCATGGCCGGGTTTGGCGCCCTGGCTCATCTTGATTTCAATCATTCGCACCTGTGGGTTCTGCGCCTGGGCGGCAAAACGCTCCGGGTCGAAGCGACCGTCGGGGGTGCGACAGCCGAAATAACCGCTGCCCAGTTCCCAGGTCAGGTCGCCACCGTGTTCGCGGTGGTAGGGGCTGATGCTGCCTTCACCGGTGTCATGGGCGAAATTGCCGAGCTTGGCCCCCTGGTTCAACGCCCGGATCGCGTTGGCGCTCAGGGAGCCGAAACTCATCGCCGAGATGTTGAACACCGACGCCGAGTACGGCTGGGTGCACTGCGGGCCGCCGACCGTCACGCGAAAACCGCTGGGATCGCTCAACGGGGCCGGGCGCATGGAGTGGCCGATGAATTCGAAGCCGGTCTGGTACACGTCGATCAAGGTGCCGAACGGTTTGTCGGCGCTTTCGTTCTTGGCCCGGGAATACACCAGCGAGCGCTGGGCGCGGGAGAAGGGCAGGGCATGGCTGTCGGATTCGAGCAGGTACTGGCGGATTTCCGGGCGGATGCCTTCGACCAGGTAGCGGATATTGCCCAGGATCGGGTAATTGCGCCGTACGGCGTGGCGGCTTTGCAGCAGGTCGAACAGCCCCAGCAGGCTCAGCAACCCGGTCACCAGTGTGATCGGCCAGAGCCAGTCGTATTGCAGGAACGGCAGGCTGGCGAGGGTGAAGATGATGCAGCCGGCAAAGAAGGCGTAACGACTCAGCAGAGACAGGCTCATACGGTTTCCTTGGGGGGAGGGTAGCGCAGGCATTCTGCGCCGATGGCGAAACGGCGGGCAACCCTGTGGCGAGGGGATTGTCATGGGAACAAGGGTGTGTGGGATTAAAGCTGTCTGGGAGCAAAACTGTGGGAGCAAAGCTTGCTCGCGATACAGGCGCCTCGGTTTCTGAACTACCGAGTCGTCCCCATCGCGGGCAAGCCTTGCTCCCACAGCTCCCACAGCTCCCACAGCTCCCACAGCTTCTACAGTGTTTCTCTCCCCAGGTGTGGCTCAGCTCGCCTGCTTCATCTGCCGCACCGGCAATTCCACGCGGAAGGTGGTGCCGACGCCGACTTCGCTGCGTACCGTGATTTCGCCGTTGTGTTTTTTCACGATGCCGTAGGACAACGACAGCCCGAGCCCTGTGCCCTGGCCGACGGGTTTGGTGGTGAAGAACGGGTCGAAGATTTTCTGCAGGGTATCGGGGGGAATGCCCGAGCCGTTGTCGGCGACTTCGATCCATACGGTTTCATCACCGACGCCATTGCGCAGGGTGATGGTGCCGCGCTCGGGGCCGATGGCCTGGGCGGCGTTGACGATCAGGTTCATGATCACTTGGTTGATCTGCGACGGCAGGCATTCCACCTCCGGCAACGGCGTGTACTCCTTGACCACGTCGGCCTTGTACTTGATTTCATTGGCGACGATGTTCAACGTCGAATCCATGCCCTGCTGCAAATTGGTCATCTGCCATTCCTGGCTGGAATCGACGCGAGAGAAGTCCTTCAGGTCCTTGACGATTTGTCCGACGCGGCCGATGCCATCCTTGGACTCCTTGATCAGCAACGGGATGTCTTCGACGAGAAAGTCCAGCTCCACCTGTTCGCGCAGCTTGCGCAAATGCACCACCAGCTCCGGCGAGGCGATGGCCCCCTCGGCGCTGCCGTAGGCGCTGAGCATTTCCTGGAGTTTGCCGAAGTAGCCGTCCAATGCTCCCAGGTTGGAAGAAATGAAGCCGATCGGGTTGTTGATTTCATGAGCCACCCCGGCCGCCAACTGGCCCAGTGAGGCGAGCTTTTCCGATTGCACCAGTTGGGTTTCCAGCATCTTGCGTTCGTCGATTTCCATTTGCAGCAGCTCGCTGGCCTGTTTGAACGCCTGGGTGCGTTGTTCCACCAGGTCTTCGAGCTTGTTCATTTTCAGTTGCGCACGGGAGGTCATTTCCCATTTGGTGGTCAGGGTATTGGCCATCTGCTGGACTTCGATGTTGTCGAACGGCTTCTTCAGGATCAGCAAACGGTCGTGGCCGTTCAGGCGGTCCAGCAGTTCATCCCAGGAATAATCCGAATAGGCGGTGCAGACCACCACTTGCAGCAATGGGTCGCGTTTCCAGAGTTCTTCGATGGTCTTGGCGCCATCCCAGCCTTCGGGCATGCGCATGTCGACAAAGGCCAGGGCATAAGGACGCCCTTTTGCCGATGCCTCCAGCAACTTGTTCAGGCCTTCCTGTCCGCCATAGGCCGAGTCGAGTTCGAACACCGTGGTGGCAGGTTTTGGTGCATCGCCGAACAGCGCGCTTTCCATGTCCAGCAAGTCAGCGTTGCTGTCATCCTCCGGGGTGAGGATCTTGCGGAAATCTTCATGAATGGCGGGTGTATCGTCGATCAACAGGATACGGCGGTTACTCATGCTATTCATGGCTCACCTTCTGCAAGTTTCAGGGGCAGCTGCAGTTCGAACGTTGCCCCCCTGCCTGGCCCCTCACTGTGGGCGGTGAGGTGGCCGTCCATTTCAATGGCCGCCAATGCGCAGCTGTGCAGGCCAAAGCCGTGGCCTTCCTTACGTGTGGTAAAGCCGTGGGCGAAGATGCGCGTCATGTTTTCCTCCGGGATACCTTCGCCTTCGTCCTTGACGCTGATTTGCAGGGTCTGGCCATCGATGACGGCAGCCTTCAGGGTCATGTTTCGCGCATGGTTGGAAACCCCCGCCATGGCGTATTTGGCATTGCTGATCAGGTTGATCAGGATCAACAGCAAGCGGTGTTTGTCGCCCATGATCCGCGGCACTTCGCCGTATTCCTTGATCACCGTAACATGGTGGCGGGTCAGTGCGCCCGAGTTCATGCGCAGGGCATCTTCAAGCAGTTCGCTGACCACCAAGGGTTCCAGCAGGCTGTTGGCCCCGGCATAGGATTGCTGGGTGGAGACGATGTCCTTGATGTGGTCCACGCTCTTGCTCAGCTGGGCCAGTTCGTCGGTCAGGCCCTGTTGCTCGAGCGCGATAGCCTCGACCAGTTGGTTGAGGTAGCCGGGCAGCAGCTTGCCTTTGGCGTCTTCGGTGAGAAAGTGCCCGAGGTCGTTGGCGTGTTCGTTGATCAGTTGCATCGCCTTGCCCAGCCCCTGGGCCTTGCTGCTGCGCAGTTTGCGGCTGACCAGGTCGGCGGAGATGTTCACGCTGTTGAGCACGTTGCCGACGTTGTGCAGCACGTTGGTCGCGATTTCCGCCATGCCGGCCTGGCGGGCAGTGTCCATCAATTCGCTCTGGGTGTCCTTGAGCTGGCGGGTCCGTTCTTCAACCCGCTGCTCCAGTTCATCGTTGGCGCTTTGCAGGGCGTTGTTGACCCTTTTGATCTCGGCGAAGCTGCGTACCAGCCGGATCGCCAGCCAGATCAGTATCAAGACCAGGAACGTGGCGAATACCAGCAGGTAGACGTGGTTACGTTCATATTTGGCCGCGGCTTTGCTCTGGTCTTTCTCCAGCAGGTCGGTAATGGTGTCCAGGCGACTGGCAACGGGAACCGCTTCGATGCCCTGCAACAGCTCATTGACCCGCGGTTGTTCGCGCAGGATCAGCGCGATGTGCCTGCTCAGGATGTCAACGGGGCCTTGAAGTCCCAGGGGCATGCGCTCCTTGTTGACGTCCAGCCGGTTCAGGCCCAGCAGCACTTCGGCGGCGGCGTCGCTGGTGCTGAGCTGGGCGAACTCCATGCTGCTGAGCAGCAGGTCGTAGGTGTCGATGGCGACGTTTTGCAGTTCTAGCCGGTCGGTGTCGGCCAGATGGGCGAACTGGGCCTGGATGTCGTCCTCGGCGGCGGGCAGGAAGGCCATGGAGTTGCGCAGCACCGCGTTGTGGGACTTGAACTGTTCCACCAGCCGGGTTTTTTCCTTGACCGCCTTGAGGTACTCGTCGCGCTGGGCTTCCCAGAGCGACGGCTTGTGGCGCCCGGGCTCCGATTCGATGGTGTCGAGACGCTGCCACAGGCGCGACATTTCATGCAGCGGCGAGACCAGGGGGTCGTAGTCGTGGGTCAGGGCGATCCGCGACTTGAGCACCTCGTTGTCCCAGATGGCGTCTTGCTGCTTGAGCAGGCGGATCAGGTCCCGGGACTCAATGTACGAGGCGGCCTGCTGGGCCCCCGAATTGACGTACATGAACAGCAGGATCGAAGCCAGTAACAGACCGATGAATGCAAGACCGAGGCGACGGAGACTGGTCATAGGGGCTTGCCCTCCGATTCACCGGTCAGGGTCTTGAGGAACTCGACAATCAGGGCCGTATCGTTCTTGAGGGGCTCACGACCCAGTTGGTACTTGAACATGACTTCTACCGCGCGTTCCAGGGTCGGCGCCGATCCATCATGGAAATACGGGGCGGTGACGGCCACGTTGCGCAGGCTGGGGACCTTGAAGACCTGGCGGTCGGCTTCATCGCCGGTAATGTTGTAGCGTCCTTCGTCCGCTCGGGTGGGGGTGCCCCGGTCGCCGAAGTAGTCGCCCATGACCCCGAACTTCTGGAACATGTTGCCGCCGATGTTCACGCCCTGGTGGCAGGCGATGCAGCCGTACTCCTTGAAGCGCTGGTAACCGAACTTTTCCCGGGGCGTGAGGATGTCGGTATTGCCCAGCAGGTATTGGTCGAAGCGCGAATTGGGTGTCTGCAAGGTGCGCTCGTAATCGGCCAGTGCGCCCTGGATATTGGGCTTGGTCACGCCATCGGGGTACGCGTCCTTGAAGTCTTTGACATAGCCGGGGTCATCGGCGATGCGCTTGACCACCGATTCCCAGGTGCTGCCCATTTCCACCGGGCTGGTCACGACCGCGTGGACCTGTTCTTCCAAGGTGTCGACACGGCCATCCCAGAACTGGTGAAAGTTCAGGCTGGCATTGAACACGGTGGGCGTATTGACCTCCACCGGCTTGCCGTCGAAGCCCAAGGAAAACGGCTTGTCGTCGGCGCCGCCCTTGTCCAGGCGATGGCAACTGGCGCAGGACAGGGTGTTGTTGACCGACAGCCGCGGGTCATTGAACAGCCGCAGTCCCAGTTGGACGCGCTTGGGGTCCAGGGTTGGAAGCGGGGGCAGGGGTTTGAGGGGTTCGTCCAGTGGCTCGGCGTGAGCGGTCACGCTTGATCCCACCAGCAGGCCGAGAGCCAGAATCAGTCCATGTGACGCCATGGGATGCTTTCCTTGAAACTTTGGTTGATAACACTCAGGTGTTCACGAAAACGGGTTCTGGCGTTTTTCCCACTCGGTCATCCAGTCGGCGAAGGCCTGTGGTTCGACGGCCTTGCTGAAGTAATAACCCTGGACCTCCTCGCATTGGTGCTTCTTGAGAAATTCCAACTGCTCGAGGGTTTCCACACCTTCGGCAATGATGTGCAGGTTCAGGCTCTTGCCCAGGCTGATGATGGTGCTCACCAGCTTGGCGTCGTTGCTGTCGATGCTCAGGTCACCGACGAACGACTGGTCGATCTTCAACACATCCACCGGAAATTTCTGCAGGTAGCTCAGGCTTGAATAGCCGGTGCCGAAGTCGTCGATGGCCAGGCGTATCCCCAACTGCTTGATGGCCTTGAGGATGGCGACCGTGGTATCGACGTTCTGCATCAGGACGCTTTCGGTGATCTCCAGTTCTAACTGTGTCGGGGCCAGGCCGGTTTCCTTGAGGGTGCGGGCGATACCTTCGACGAAGCCGCGCTGGCGAAAATCGATGGCCGAGACGTTCACCGACAGGTACAGCGGGCGCATGCCCTGGGCTTGCCAGCGGCAGGCCTGCTGGCAGGCTTCCTGGAGCACCCATTGGCTCAGCGGAACGATCAGGCCGCTGTCCTCGGCTACCGGAATGAAATCCGAGGGATAGACCAGGCCATGATCCGGCCTGTCCCAGCGCACCAGCGCCTCGACACCGACCACCTTGCCGCTCTTGAGGTCGAGCTTGGGTTGGTAATGCAGCACGAACTCCTTGCGTAACAGGCCCAGGCGCAGCCCGGATTCGATGGTCTGCTGCTGTCGGGCCCGGCGGTTCATGTCTTCGGTGAAAAACCGGTAGTCGTTGGGGCCGGTTTCCTTGACGTTGCGCATCGCTGTCTCGGCTTTCTTGATCAGCGCCACGGCGTCGAAACCGTCGTTGGGGTACACGCTGATGCCCAGGCTCGCGGTGACGGTCAGGTCATGGCCGTCGATCGGTTGCGGGGAGCTGATGGCCGCCAGCAGTTTGTCGGCCACGCCTTTGGTCTGTTGCGGGTCGACGACATCTCCCAGTACCACCACGAATTCATCGGAACCGTAGCGAAACACCGAATCGGATTCACGCACCACGGTGGCCAGTGCCCGGGCCACTCGCTTGAGCATTTCATCGCCTACCGGATGGCCCAGCGCGTTATTGATGCGCTTGAAGCGGTCCAGGCCGATGAACATCACCGCCAGTTGCCGGTCGTGCCGGCGGCACTGGGCCATGGCCTGGGTCAGGCGGTCGCCGAGCAACATGCTGTTGGGCAGCTCGGTGAGCACATCGTATTGCAGCAGGTGGGACACCTTGAGCAATTCCTGGACGCGCTCTTCGATCGTGCGTTCCAGGCTGCGCATTTTCCTCGCCGCATCCTGGGCCAGCTGCCATTTCCAGGTCATGGCGCTGGCCATCTGGCGGATTTCCAGGGTGTCGAAGGGTTTCTTGAGGATCAGCAACTGATCGTCGAACTCGATCCGTTCGGACATGGTTTCCCAGGTGTAGTCCGAGAACGCCGTGCACAGGGCGATTTGCAGCCGTGGGTCGGCCTCCCACAGCCGCTCGATGGTTTGCAGGCCGTCCCAGCCCGGCGGCATGCGCATGTCGGCGAACACCAGCGCATAGGGCTGGCCTTCGGCCTGGGCGCGCTTGACCAGTTCCAGCGCCTCTTCGCCCTGGTAGGCCGAGTCGATCTGGAATTGCAGCCGGTTGACCTGCGGGGTGCCGAACAGCAGGCTTTCGGTGTCGTCCAGTGAGTCATCGCTGCCGGCGCTGGGGCTGAGGATCTTGCGAAAGTCCTGGTGGATCGCGGGCGTGTCGTCCACCACCAGGATTCGCCGGTTGGCAGGTACCGACATTGGATTCATGGATTGCTCTCCGATAGCTGGCTCGCCGGTCGGGTCCAGTGGTCTGTCGCCGGAACGATGGTGCCGGCCTTGAGCAGTTCGGCGGCCTGGCCGCTGTCGACCACAGTGCTGAAGTAATGCCCCTGGGCCTGCATCTCCCCGCCGCTGGACATCAGCGTGGTACGTTGCTCCTGGGTCTCGACGCCCTCGGCAATGATCCCGATGCCCACGTCCCGGGCGAAGTTGATGATCGCCCGCAACGTCGTGGCGTTCTCGGGGTCGGCGTTGGCGCTGTCGAGGAAACGCTGGGCGAGCTTGAGATGGTTGACCCGGTAGGTCTTGAGGTAATCGAACGAAGAGTACTCGGTGCCGAAGTCATCGATGGCGATCTGCACGCCCAATTCGCAGAGGCGCGGCAGCACGTCGTTGTGGGTCCACTTGGTCTGGGCCAGGGTGGCTTCGGTGACGTCGAAGCGCAGGTCCCAGGGCGCCAGTTCCCAGCGCGCGGTGGTGCGCAGCACGTCGTAGATCAGTTCCGGCCCGGTCTTGAGCTGGGTCAGGGACAGGTCGATGGCGATCACCGGGGGCGCCATGCCCTGGTCGCGCCACTGGCGCATTTGTTGGCAAGCCTGGTCCAGCACCCAATGCCCCAGGCCAATGATGATCCCGGTTTTCTCGGCGGCAGGCATGAAGGCCGCCGGTTCCAGCCAGCCACGTTGGGGGTGGTTCCAGCGTACTTGCACGCCCATGCCGAGGATCTTGCCGGTGCCGAGGTCGACTTCCGGCAGGTAGTGCAGGTGCAGTTCGTTGTTTTCGATGGCCTGGCGCAGGTCGTTGGCGAGGGCGACCCGGTCGGTGACTTCCTGGTTAATTTCCTCGTTATGGAAATGGTACTGGTTGCGGCCCTTTTCCTTGGAGCGGTACAGGGCCATGTCGGACTGCGCCATCAGGCTGTCGGCACTCAAACTCTGCGGGGTGTACAGGGCGATGCCGATGCTCACCGAGATCCGCACGTCGTTGCCGTCCAGGGCATACGGCGCCACGAGAGCGTCGCGGATCTTGGCCGCCAGCGCGGCGCACTGGGTCGCTTCATGGACGTCCAGTTGCAGGAGGGCGAATTCGTCGCCGCCCAGGCGCGCCACCACGTCGTTTTCCCGGGTGCAGGCCTTGATCCGCGTGGCGACTTCCTGCAACAGCAGGTCACCGATGGGGTGACCGAGGGTGTCGTTGATCCGTTTGAAGTGGTCCAGGTCCAGGTAGAACATCGCAAACGGTGCCGCGCCCCGACGAGCGGCGGCGAAGGCCTGGTGCAGGCGCTCGATCATGGTGGCGCGGTTGGCCAGCCCGGTCAGGCCGTCGGTGCGGGCCAGCAGGGCGATTTTTTCTTCGGCCAGCTTGCGCTCGGTGATGTCGAGGATGATGCCTTCTATCTCCAGCAACAGGCCTTGCTCGTTGCGCACCGGGATGTAGCGGTTCTCTACCCAGCGGTACGTGTCGTCGCCGGTGCGCATGCGGAACTCGATGGACGCCCCTGCGGTGTCGCGATCCAGGACACGGACCATGGCCTCATGGACCTTCTCCTGGTCGTTGGGGTGGATCAGGGTTTGCGCCCAGTCCGGAGAGTTGGTCAGTTGCGCTGCGGAATGGCCGAATTTGGTGATGTTGTGGGAGATGTACATCAATGCGAACGGCGGCTCGCCCCGTAGGCGATAGAGAATGGTCGGGCTGTTCTGCACGATGATGTTGGCATCGGCCAGTTCGCGGGTGCGCTCCTCGACCGCTCGTTCGAGCATGTCCATTTTCAGCGCCGCGTCTTCGGTCATCTGCCATTTGACGGTCAAGGTGCTGGCCATCTGGCGGATCTCGATGGCGTCGAAGGGTTTTTTCAGGATGAGCAGGCGATCGCCCAGTTCAAGGCGGTCAGCGATGTCTTCCCAGGAATAGTCCGAGTAAGCGGTGCACAGGGCCACTTGCAGCTTGGGGTCGGCGCGCCACAGCCGCTCGATGGTTTCCAGGCCGTCCCAGCCAGGTGGCATGCGCATGTCGATAAACGCCATGGCGAAGGGTTGCCCTTGGGCCAGTGCCGTTTCGACCTTGTTCAAGGCTTCCATGCCCTGGAACGCCGAATCGAGCACGAAACTCGTACCGGAAACCGCCACGGGCGAGCCGAACAAGGCCTCTTCGGCGCTGCTCAGGCTGTCATTGGCGTTCGCCTGGGGGCTGAGAATCTTGCGAAAATCCTCATGGATAGTCGGCGTGTCGTCGACAATCAGGATCCGCCGATTGGTTTTATCCAACGGCAGGCTCATGGCCGTGCACCGTTTTGATGCTGACTATAGAACCCTGGAAACATCTGATATCCCTTTCGCTGGCATGAGTATTCGGCCTGTACTTGGCCCTTCATGGGGTAGAGCATAGTCGTCTGATCGGGATGCGCTCGGCCAGTGATGGCAAATGTGTCTAAATGTTCGCAATCTACTAGCCTGTATTTCGGGGGTAAGGTAGAACGGTTGTCGTGAATAGGAGGGGGTTTCAAATGGAAGATCAATCGCCGGATGTTCCGGTAAGGAAGCCAGCGGTGCTGTTGGTCGATGACGAAGAGTCGATCCTCAATAGCCTGCGTCGGCTATTGCGCAGCCAGCCGTATGAGATCCTGCTGGCCGACAGTGGCGCCAAGGCCCTGGAAATCCTCAAGGAGCGGCCGGTTGACCTGGTGATGACCGATGCGCGGATGCCGAACATGGATGGCGCCACGCTGCTGGCCGAGATCCGCAAGCTGTACCCATCGACCTTGCGCATCCTGCTCACCGGTTATGCCGATGTGGACATGATGACCAAGGCTATCAACGAGGGGCAGCTCTATCGTTACCTCAGCAAGCCCTGGAACGATGAGGAATTGGTGCAGGCCTTGCGCCAGGCCCTGGCCCACCAGCATTCCGAAAGCGAGCGCCAGCGCCTCGAAGCGCTGAACCGCGAGCAGAACCAGCAACTCAAGACCCTTAACGCCACCCTGGAAAAACGCGTGGCGTCGCGCACCTCCGAGCTGCAGCAGACCGCCGACATGCTCGATTTGGCCTATGACGAGCTCAAGCGCAGCTACGTGACCAGCACCGAAGTGTTTTCGCTGATCGCCAACCTGCGCCTGCCCAAGGCCAAGCAGACCAACCGGCAGATTATCGAGTTGATCAGGGTCTATAGCCGGTTGCATTTCCTTGATGAGTCCACCGACCGTGACCTGACCATGGCGGCGGCGCTCTACAACATCGGCAAGCTGAGCTGGACCGACAACATGATGGTCACGCCCGCCGACATGCTGCACCACAACGAATTGGATCTTTATCGGGCCTATCCGAAGCAGAGTGAGTCGCTGCTGATGACCCTGGACCCGATGAAGGACGCGGCGCGGATCATTCGCCATCACCAGGAGCGTTGGGACGGCAGCGGCTTCCCCGAGCACCTCAGGGGCGAGGCCATTCCGTTCGGTTCGCGGCTGTTGAAACTGGCGGTGGACTTCATCGAGCTGCAGCGCGGGTTGATCCTGGAGCGGCAGATGAACAGCGACGAAGCGCTGGTCTACATCCGCAAGTACGCCGGCAAGCTGTATGACCCGGATATGGTCGAGGACTTCATCAAGGCGTGTGCCGAATACCTGGAAGACGTGACCCTGTCGGACCCGACGGTACAAGTCTCCACCACGCGCGATTTGACCGCGGGGATGATCCTGGCGCGCAACCTCAATGCCGACAACGGTATGTTGCTGCTCAACGCTGGCAAACTCCTGAGTGGTCCATTGATCGAAAAACTCATTGCCTTCGAAACGATGGAAGGCGCGCAGTACAGTGTGTTCGTCAAGAAGCCTGAAGAGGAGGCCGACCCTACGGCGCCGAGGCCGATTTTGGGGTGACTGGGGTCTGGATTGGATTGGATTGGGTTGGGTACATATCCGTTGCTGCGGTTACGGCCACTTAGGGTTCCGCCCTGACGGCGGGTCACTTTTGGAAGAGCGCCAAAAGTAACCAAAAGCGCTTTGCCCCACCACTCGGCACCTCGCCTAGGCTCGGTGTGCCCTCACTCCGGCATTGCTCCGTGGGCCGCCGCGAAGGGCCATCCATGGCCCAGCGCGGCTACCTCGGCATCCATGCCGAGGTGCCCACTGCGCAATACCTGCGTTCGGCCATCGTGGTTAACAGGGCGCCGAGATCAACGTCCACCACGAGGCGGCCTTAGAGCCGACCTGGCTCTTCTGGTCGTACACCCATCAGACCTGTGGGAGCAAAGCTTGCTCGCGAGGNNGGGAGCAAAGCTTGCTCGCGAGGCGGCCTAGTAGCCGACCTGGCTCTCTTGGTCGTACACCTGTCAGATCTGTGGGAGCAAAGCTTGCTCGCGAGGCGGCCTAGTAGCCGACCTGGCTCTCTTGGTCGTACACCTGTCAGATCTGTGGGAGCAAAGCTTGCTCGCGAGGCGGCCTGACAGCCGACCTGATTCTTCCGGTCGTACCCCGATCCCATTGTGGGAGCGAGCTTGCTCGCGATGGCGGCCTNGCCGACCTGGCTCTCTTGGTCGTACACCTGTCAGATCTGTGGGAGCAAAGCTTGCTCGCGAGGCGGCCTGACAGCCGACCTGATTCTTCCGGTCGTACCCCCGATCCCATTGTGGGAGCTTGCTCGCGAAGGCGGCCTGACAGCCGACCAGGATTGTGGGAATGGTCGGACAATCCTCCGGGTTGCAGCAGATTTTTCCGACGAATTCTGGCGGTTGCCGGGTGGGAAGGGCTGTCGCTAGTCTTTTCCCGTCGCTGCAAATTCAGCGGCCGGGCTTGGAAATCCGATAAGTAGACGGCGCGAAAGCGCCCTTCATGACGTATGCTTGCGGTCGTTTTTTGACCATGCTTTCGTTATGGCGGCTGTGCGCGGGAGACCTTCGGGTCTGTCGGGCTCGTTTACCCCGGTTTTCCAACCTGCGTACGGCTGCCACCCCTCGCTTGGAAACGAACGTGGCAGCTCCAACCTGTAGACGGAGTGTCACCCTATGTTCAAAGCCACACCCAATCCCCCCGAAACCGATCCCCAAGAACTCGATGAAGCCGCCACGCGCGCCATCGACCATTATCTCGACCCCAAGCCTCAAGCCAAAAAGAAAAAGCCCTCAGGTCAACTGTTCACCGTCGTGGACGGTGTCGACACCGAAAGCCTGCTGGCCAACCTCAGCGAAACTTTGGCCTCAGCCGATGCCATGGTCAGCGACCTTGCCTTCGACCGTCGTGGACGGTGTCGACACCGAAAGCCTGCTGGCCAACCTCAGCGAAACTTTGGCCTCAGCCGATGCCATGGTCAGCGACCTTGCCTTCGACCTTAAAGGCTCGCGACGCCATGTTGCCCTTGGCATTCAGCAACTGATCGAGCTGGGCGCTTTATTGGCGAATCGGATGCTGGATAACGTCAATACACAACCCTGACCACACCGCGCGCAGAAGCGAGAAGGCTCGCTTCCACAATTGGACCGGAGTACGACCGGGAGAGCCAGGTCGGCTGTCAGGCCGCCTCGCGAGCAAGCTTTGCTCCCACAGATCTGATGGTTCCCACAGATCTGATGAGGTGTACGACCGCAAGAGCCAGGCCGGCTACTAGGCCGCCTCGCGGCGGACGTTGATCTCGGCGCCCCGTTAACCACGCTGGCCGAATGCAGGCGTTGCGCAGTGGGCACCTCGGCATGGATGCCGAGGTAGCCGCGCTGGGCCATGGATAGCCCTTCGCGGCGGGCCCACGGAGCAATGCCTTCGTTCGGGCACACCGAGCCTAGGCGAGGTGCCCCCGGTGTCAGGATAGTTGTCGCCTCTCCGGATTTACCCCCAAAAGCACACCGAGGGCGGAAAGAGACAGGTTGTGACGTACTATTCACGCGAACGTA